>JBIODO010000402.1:0-3999 GCA_044445225.1 Burkholderiales bacterium | reverse complement strand
TCGATATGGGGACGGCAAGCGAGCGTTCATCGGCGATGGCTGGGTGCGGCGGCAACGCGTCGATTGTGCTGCTGCCCGCCGGCGACCCGGTGCGCAGTCGCTTCAAGTACCGGCCATCGACCGCTTCACCCAGTGCTGTCGCCGTTGCCGGGCTCGGGCGGACGGCGCTGCAGCAGCTCGCCGATCAGCGCCTCGTATGCCGCGGCCAGCGCCAGCAGCGCGGCGTCGCCCTGCGCGCGACCGATCAGCTGCAGCCCAGCGGGCAAGCGGCCGCTGGCGTCGAAGCCGGCCGGTACGCTGATCGCGGGCAGGCCGGCGAAGGTGGCATACAGCGTCACCTCCATCCAGCGGTGGTAGGTGTCCATCGCGCGGCCCGCGATCTCGCGCGGCCAATGCTGCTTCACGTCGAACGGCCACACCTGCGTCACCGGCAACGCCAGTGCGTCGAAGCGCTCGAACAGGGCGAGCAGCTGCGCGTGAAAGCGCGTGCGCATCTCGCTCGCACGTGCCAGCTCGACCGCCTTCAACGCTTGCGCCTGGTCGTACTCCCACAGCGCTTCGGGCTTGATCTGCTCGCGCGTGGCGCCTGGCAAGGCCAGCGCCGCACCGACGCGCGGCGCCACCAGCATGCGCCGCCACACGAGCCAAGCCTGCCACACACGATCGAGATCGACGCCGATCGAACGCACTGGCTCGATCACTGCGCCCTCGGCGGCCATCACCGTCAGCGCCCGCTCACAGACCTGCGCGATGCCAGGCTCGAGCGCCAGATGCCCACCCAGATCGCCGAGCCACGCGATGCGCGTGCCGCGCAGAGAAGCGGGTGCGTGCGCCGAGAACTCTTGCGGGCCTTGCGCGATCGACAGCGGGGCGCGTGCATCGTGGCCGGCCTGGATCGACAACAGGGCCGCCAAGTCGCGCACGTTGCGCGCCATCGGCCCTTCGGTACCGAGCTGCGCGATCCAGACATCGGGTGTCGGCCAATACGGCACCCGGCCCTGGCTCGGCCGCAGGCCGAACACATGGTTCCAGGCCGCAGGGTTGCGCAGGCTGCCCATGAAGTCGGAGCCGTCGGCCACCGGCAGCAGGCGCTGTGTCAGGCACACCGCGGCGCCGCCGCTGGAGCCGCCGGCGCTGACGCGCGGATCCCAGGCGTTACCGGTCACACCGAACAGGTTGTTATAGGTGTGCGAGCCGAGGCCAAACTCGGGCATGTTGGTCTTACCGATCACGATGCATCCGGCCGCCTTCATGCGCTCGACCATCACGCTGTCGACGCGCGCCACGTTGCCCTTCAGCAGCACGTTGCCGTAGGTGGTGGGCAAGCCGGTAGCGCTCGACGCATCCTTGATCGCCTGCGGCATGCCGTGCATCCAGCCGCGGCTGGCGCCGCGCGCCAGTTCGGCGTCGCGCTCGGCCGCCTGCGTGAGCAGCGTGTCGTCGTCGGCCAGGTTGACGATCGCGTTGAAGCGTGGATTCAACCGGTGGATGCGCGCCAGATACGCGCGCATCACTTCGACGCACGACACCTCGCGTGCGTGGATCGCGCGCGACAGCGCATGCGCGCCGAGGTCGGTGATCGGGTCGCCGCCCACGCCGCCATCGATCACATGAGGAGCTTGGCTAGGTTGGGCCGCGCAATCGGCCGCACCGACTCGAACGCTCGCGCGGCGCGCAGCACCAGCGCGTCGCCGAACATCGGGCCGACGAATTGCAAGCCAATCGGCAACCCGGCCGACGTGAGCCCGCAGGGGATCGTGCATGCCGGCTGCTGCGTCAGGTTGAACGGGTACGAGAATGGCGTCCAGCCGAGCATCGACTTCGTGTCGAACGGCGTATGGCCGGCGGGACGTGCCTCGAACGCCGGCACCGCGACCGTGGGCGTGACCAGCAAATCGAAGCGCTGCATGAACTGACGCATGTGCGAGCCGAGCGCGCCGCGGCGCAGGTTGAGCCGCGACACCTCGAGCGCGCTGATCTTGGCGCCGAGTTCGGCCTCGGCGGCGAAGTCGGGATCGGTGACCTTCTGCTGCTCGGCGTTCAGCGTGTTCCATAGCGTCCAGGCGCCGACGAACCAGAGTCCGCAAGTGATCTCCAGCGGGTCGTCGAAGCCGGGATCGACGGCCTCGACGTGCGCACCCAGCGCGCGCAGTTCCTCCACCGCCTTGGCGCACGAGGCAGCGATTTCCGCGTGCACGTTCTGCGCGTAGCCGAGCGCCGGCGACCATGCGATGCGCAGCCCGCGAATGCCGTCGTCGAGGCCCACGGTGTAGTCGCGACCGTCGTAAGGCAAGGAGGTCCAGTCGCGCGCGTCGGGTTGCGCCAAGACCGTGAGCAGCAACGCCGCATCGCGCACGCTCATCGTGTGCGGCCCCAGGTGCGCCACGGTGCCGAACGGCGACAGCGGATGCGCGGGCACGCGGCCGAAACTCGGCTTCAAGCCGAAGTTGCCGCAGAACGCGGCGGGGATCCGCACGCTGCCGGCACCGTCAGTGCCCACCGACACCGGGCCTAGGCCCGCGGCGATCGCCGCGGCGGTGCCGCCGGACGAGCCGCCCGGCGTCTTGCTCGGGTCCCACGGGTTGCGCGTGATGCCGGTGCGCGGCGAATTGGTCTCGCCCTTGCAGCCGAACTCCGGCGTGCTGGTCTTGCCGAGCAGCACGGTGCCGGCTTCGCGCAATCGTGCGCTGGCAGGGGCATCGATGTCCCACGGCTGGTTGGCATCGACGGTGCGGCTGCCGCGCAGCGTGGGCCAGCCCTTGGTGAGGATCAGGTCTTTGATCGACGTCGGCACGCCATCGAGTGCGCCGCACGGTTCACCGCGCTGCCAGCGCGCCTCGCTGGAGCGTGCGGTCGCGATTGCTTCGCCCGGCGCGAGATGGCAGAAGGCGAGCAGCTTGGGGTTGAGGCGTTCGATGCGCGCCAGCACCGCGTTGGTGGCCTCCACCGGCGAGGCCTGGCGCGAACGGTACATCGCCAGCAGGTCGGTGGCCGTGCAGTCGGCCAGGTCGGTGGGTTTCATGTGGACTCCTTCATCGGTGCACGGCGCGGCAGCGTCGCCGCCTGTTCACCGAGGTCATAGAACAGGCCGGTCATCATCAGCAGACCCTCGCGCATCACCGGGGCCAGCACGTGCTCGTTGGGCGCGTGCTGCGAACACGCCGGGTACGAGTGCGGCACCCACACCGTGGGCAGGTTGAGGATGTCGGCGAACACGTCGTTGGGCAGCGAGCCGCCGAGGTTGGGCAACAAGGCGGGCTTGTGGCCTGTGGTCTGCTCGATCGAGCGCAGCGCTAAGCGCACCCAGTCGTTGTCGGGGTCCAGGCGCGTGGCGGCCATCACGATCGGCTCACTGACCGCAACGTCGGCGAAGCCGCGCTGCCGCAAGTGCGCCTGCACGTGCTCGCGCAGATGCGTGGCATCGGTGCCGACCACGAAGCGCAATTGCAGTGTGGCGCGCGCCTCATGGGGAATCGCGTTGACCGGCTGCGCGGCGTTGCCCACGCCGATGGCCAGCACCTCGACCGTGTTCCAGCCGAACACCCGCTCAGCCGGCGTCAGGCCCGGCTCGCCCCAGTCGGTATCGATGGCCGGGTCGCCGGGCCCGCCGCCGACCTCGATATCAGCCAGCGCGCGCTTCACCGAGGGTGGAATCGGCGGCGGGCGCAGCGCCTCGATCGTGATGCGGCCGCGCGCACCCACCAGGCTCGCGATGGCGTGCGACAGCACCGTGCCCGGATTGCGCAGCAGGCCGCCCCAGTTGCCCGAGTGATGGCCGCCGTCGCGCAGTTCCAGCGTCAACTCGAAGTTGGCGACGCCGCGCGTGCCGAGGTACACGGTGGGCCGGTCCGCGCGCAACCGCGGGCCATCGCTGGCGATCAGCACGTCGGCCGCGAGCGCATCTCGGTGGGCGCGGCAAAACTCGGCCAGGCCGGGCGAGCCGGTTTCTTCGCCCATCTCGACCAGCCAGACGACGTTGAATCCCAGGCGACCACCGCG
>JBIODO010000401.1:0-4005 GCA_044445225.1 Burkholderiales bacterium | reverse complement strand
GGTGTGGCCGCCGGTGGGGCCGGCATCGATGCTGTCGTTGCCGTCGTTGTCGAAGTGGTGCTCGCTGAACGCGGGCAGCGTGTTCAGGTAGCGCAGCGACGGCGCTGCGCGCAGCCCCGGCGTGCGGCCGTCGCGTCCGGCCAGCTGCACCGACAAGCCGTTGGGCGGGCCATAGGCGTGGCGCGGGTCGTGGCAAGTGGCGCACGCGGTGCGGCCCGAGGCCGACAGCGACGGCTCGAAGAACAGCGCGCGCCCGAGTTCGGTGAGTGCCGTCACATTCAGGCGCGTGCCATCGGGCCGCGGCGCGTAGGCCGCGCCTTGGAATGCTGGTGGTCCGGCGCAGGCGGCGACGATGCAGGCCAGAGCGGCGAGCAACCCGCACGCTGCACGAGCTCGCGTGGTCGCGATGGGATGTGACCGCAAGCGCCTCACGGCTGTGCGCTCACCGCCTTCAGGTTGTCCTCGGAGTTGCGGTCGATGCGCTTGTTGTACGGATCGACGCCGGCCCACGCCGGTCGCTTGTCGAGCGTCAGCGTGATGGTCTGCTGGCCGCTGACGATGCGATGGCGCGACAACGCCAGCACCGAGTCAGCCTCGAACCCGGTCTTGCCGGGTTCGACCGTGAAGGCGCCGATGTCGACCTCTTCGTCGAGTGGCGCCTCGGTTTCCTGGCCTTTGCCGTCGGCGTACCGCTTGTGTGCCTCGATCTGCAGCGTGAGTTCGTGGCGGCCATCGGGCAGCTTGCGGGTCGTGGCGGCGGAGGTCTTCATGTCGAGCAGGGTGATCTTCTCAAACAGGTCGGTGATCAACGCGTCGTGCTGCGGGCCCGCCTCGGCGCGCAGGATGGCGAGAAAGTCTTTGGTGTTCGGATACGGCGGCACCTTGAACGCGTACTGCTGCAGGAACTTGGCCAGCGCGCGGTCGACCACCGCCTCGCCCACCACCTCCTTCAACCAGTACATCGCCAGCGACCCCTTTTGGTAGTGGATGTACGGCTGGTCTTCGACGCGCGCCAGCGGCACCTCCTCGACCACCTCGCCGCCGCGGGCGCGCAGATAGCGGTCGAGCTCGTACTTCAGGAAGCGCCGGATCTGGTCGCGGCCGTACATCTTCTCCATCACCAGCAGCGCCGAATACTGCGCGAAGCTTTCGATCAGCATCGTCGCGCCCTGCTGCTCGCTGGCCACCAGCTGGTGGCCCCACCACTGGTGGGCGATCTCGTGTGCGGTGACGTAGGTCACCATGTCGATCTTGGTCGCATCGCTGGGGTGCGCGATGAAGCCGATCGACTCGGAGTACGGGATGGTGTTGGCGAAGCTCTGCGCGAAGCGCGCATAGGCCGGGAACTCCAGGATGCGCGCCTGCTTGAACTGAAACGGCCCGAAGCGCTCGCTGAACATCTGCAGCGACAGCTTCATCGCCTGCAGCATGCGCGGCACGTTGTACGGGTGTGCCGGGTGGTAGTACACCGCCAGCGCCACATCGCCCTGCGGGCTGGGCCACACGTCGCGCTCGATCGCGTAGCGTGCCGACTGGATGGAGTAGAAGTGGTTGATCGGCGCGTCGGGCACGAAGTGCACCGTGCGCCGCCCGTTGGCGGTGGTGTCGCTCACCAACTGCCCGGGCGCGATCGGCGTCTGGTCGGCGTCGGTGGTCACGGTGATGTCGGCGCGCACGAAGTCGCTGTCGTGGCGGAACATGCTGAAGGCGCGTGCCGCATCGTCTTCGAGCCTGGGTGGGCGCAGGTCGGGCGGCAGGCCGTGCTTGCGGCGCTTGGCGCGATCTTTCAAAAACGGCTCGCGCTGCGGGCCGAAGTTGGGCGTGATCTCGGTGTTGTCGATGAAAGTGCCGTTCTCGACCACGCGCGTCAGCGGCGCGCCGTTGGTGAAGCCGCGCTCCTCGAGCGTGGTGCGAAACGCCACCTCGCGTGACTCGCCGGGCTGCAACGGCGCGGCCAGCGTGTAGATGCGGTAGTGGTAGTCGGGCCACTCCTGCTTCAGCGTGGCGCCGGCGAGCTCGAAGGCATCGAGCCGCGCACGCTCGCCCCACTGCACGTGAATCTCGCCGATCGGCACGCCGCGCGGGTTGTCGATCGTGTAGCGTCCGCTGGTCACTGCACGTGTCTCGCGTGGATGCAGCTGCACGTCGACCGTGACCGCGGTGATGCGCGGGTGCGGCAACTTCTCGAACGGCAGCAGCGCCTGCTCCATCTCGGCGGCCCGGCGCTCGCGTTGCGGTGCGGTGACGTAGCGGTTGATGACGTTGGTGTTGACGTAGACCCACGCCCCCAGGCCGACCCAGGCCACCGTCGCGCACGCCAGCAGCGCGAGCGCCGGCCCGCGCAGGCGCTGCCTGAGCTGGCGCAGGCGCGGGCGCAGCGCCACCGTCACGCCGCGCCGCCACAACGCGTGGGCGAGCACGGCCAGCACGGTGGCGAATGCGCACCAGTAGGCGAGTAGCCACCACGCGCCGATCCAGAAGTGGCCGAGCCGGTTCATGTCCGACAGCGGCACCGGCGGCGTGCCCGCGTAGTTGTAGAGGTTGTGCTCGAAGCCCGCGCTCGCCAGCGCGACCAACGCCACCAGCTGCAGCAGCATCAGCGCCCAGCCGATGAACTTCTGCGCCACCAGCACCTGCACGAACACGCTGAGCACCGCCAGCAGCAGCGCAGTCACCGTGGTGGGCAGCACGTACCACAGCAGGTAAGCCGCAGCGTCGATCGCGGTGTAACCCTTCAGCAGCTGCACCGCGGCAGCGCCGAGCGCGGCCACCGTGTTGGTGGCCAGCAGCACCAGCGTGATGGCCAGGATCTTCGGCGCCAGGTGCGCCCAGTCGGGCGCCGCGGTGGCGTCGACGATCTCGTGCACGCGGCGTTCGCGGTCGCGCCAGACGAGCTCGCCGCCGTAGTAGATGGCGATCAGGATCGGCATGATCGCGAACGCGCCGTTGAGCGCCTCGACCATCAGCCGCGTCACCGGGTACGACGGGCTGCCGTAGAGCTCGCCCGAGAACCAGCACGCGGCGCCGGCATTGACCAGGCCGATCAGCAGCAGCACGAAGAACGCCGGGCTCCTGAACACGAACGCCATGTCGAACTTCGCCAGCGCCCACAGCTGCGCACGCCGCGTCGCGGCGTCGGCACGCGGCGCGGGCAGCGCGGCCGCGGCATCCCTGCGCGGGGGCGGCGTATCGTCGTCGTGTGCCGTGTGTGAGCCGGCACGGCCGGGCCCCTGCGCGAACCGGAAGCGCCAGGCCGTCAATGCAAACAGCGCCAGGCCGACCGCGCTCCACAACAAGCGGTTGGCCAGCACCGCGCCGCTCAGCTCGGGCAGCTGCGCATTGCGCTCGGTGGCCGTCCAGTAGCGCGTGGCCACCGAGATCGCCGCCTGGCCGTAGGGATCGAGCAGCGACGTCACGGCGTCGAAGCGCGCGTCGCGCAGCAGGCTGCTCATCACGATGTAGAGCACCACCATCGCCGCGGCGCCGACGTACGTCCACATCAGCGAGCGCGTCGCGGTGGCCAACGCGAAGAACACCGCTGCGGTGATCAGCAGGGTCGGCAAACCGAACGCGAACAGCACCGTCAGGTAGTCCGACAGGCGAAACGGCCCGATCTTCTCGGGGTCCTGCCACGGCATCAGCACGCCCACGCCGATGGCCAGCGGGATCACCGCCAGCACCAGCAGCGCGGCGGCGACGGCGCCCGCGAAGCGGCCGACGAGGTAGTCCCACTTGCCGACGCGGGTGGAGCGCAGGATCGGCGCGAAGCCAGTCTCGTCGTCGCGGATCACGACGCCGGCCACCATCGCGACCACGATGAAGCCGGTGAACAGGCTCATGATCGACAGCGTCTGCAGGATCGCGAACGGCGCGTTGATGTGCACGTTGCCGCGGCTGCCGATCTGGATCTGGTCGGAGGTGACCGCGCCGAAGGTGAGAAGAAAGAAGATCAGGCAGCCGATCCAGAACACCGGGCTCTTGACCTGGTAGCGCCATTCGAAGGCG
>JBIODO010000400.1:0-4007 GCA_044445225.1 Burkholderiales bacterium | reverse complement strand
GACGTGCACACAGACTACCCCGACGTGGCGCTGGACCACATGTACGTGGACAACGCCGCGATGCAGCTGGTGCGCGCGCCCAAGAGCTTCGACGTCATCGTCACCGGCAACATGTTCGGCGACATCCTGTCCGACGAGGCGGCGATGCTCACCGGCTCGATCGGCATGCTGCCTTCCGCCTCGCTCGATTCGCGCCAAAAAGGTCTCTACGAGCCCAGTCACGGCAGCGCGCCCGACATCGCGGGCAAGGATGTGGCCAATCCTCTGGCTACAATCCTGTCCATGGCCATGATGCTGCGCTTCACGCTCAATCTGCCCGAGTTGGCTGACCGGGTGGAGGCTGCGGTGCGCCAAGTGCTGCAGCAGGGGCTGCGCACGGCCGACATCTGGTCCGCAGGCACGCGCAAGGTTGGCACGCGCGAGATGGGCGACGCCGTCGTCGCCGCCATCACGAAAACCACGATCAAGAGTTAGCCGCTCTCGGTTCGTGTCGCCCGCGATTCCTGCACCGGCGAACGAGCCGGGGGCAACAGGGATCCAGTTCGGATGCAATAGGGGCGAATGACATGGCACTGGTAGGAATCGTCGGATGGCGCGGCATGGTCGGCTCGGTGCTGCTCGAGCGCATGCAGCAAGAGGGCGACTTCGCCCTGTTCGAGCCGCTGTTCTTCTCGACCAGCAACGCCGGTGGCGCGGCGCCCGCGATGGCCAAGAACGAACGCAAGCTGGTCGATGCGAGCGACATCAAGGCGCTCGCCCAGTGCGACATCGTGATCACGGCGCAGGGCGGCGACTACACCAACGAGGTGTTCCCCAAGCTGCGCGCGGCAGGCTGGAAGGGCCATTGGATCGATGCCGCCTCGGCGCTGCGCATGAAGGACGATGCGGTGCTCATCCTCGACCCGGTCAACATGCCGGTGATCAAGAGTGCGCTCGCCAAGGGCAGCAAGAACTGGATCGGCGGCAACTGCACGGTCAGCTGCATGCTGATGGGCGTGGGGGCTCTCTTCAAGGCCGGCCTGGTCGAGTGGATGAGCACGATGACCTACCAGGCCGCCTCGGGCGGCGGCGCGCAGCACATGCGCGAGTTGCTCACGCAATTCGGCTCCCTGAACGCCGAGGTCAGCACGCTGCTCGATGATCCGGCCAGCGCGATCCTCGAAATCGACCGCAAGCTGCTGGCGCGCCAGCAGTCGTTGAGCTCGGCCGAGATCGAACACTTCGGCGTTCCGCTCGGCGGCTCGCTGATCCCGTGGATCGACCGCGACATGGGCGGCGGCCTGACGCGCGAAGAATGGAAAGGCATGGCCGAGACCAACAAGATCCTCGGCCGTGGCGAGGGTTTCGGCACACCGGCCGTCCCGGTGGATGGCGTGTGCGTGCGGGTGGGTACGATGCGTTGCCACAGCCAAGCGCTGCATTTCAAGCTCACGCGCGATGTGCCACTGGCGGACATCGAGTCGTTGATCGCGGCCGACAATGAGTGGGTGAAAGTGGTGCCCAACCAGCGTGAGGCCACGATGCGCGAGCTCACGCCGGTGGCGGTGAGCGGCACGATGTCGATCCCGGTGGGCCGCTTGCGCAAGCTGGCGATGGGACCGCAGCACCTAGCCGCGTTCACCATCGGCGACCAACTGTTATGGGGTGCGGCCGAGCCCCTTCGTAGAATGTTGAGGTTGCTGCTGGAGGCTTGAGCCCCACGAGGTGCGCGAAAACGCGTTGTCCAGTGGCAACAATTGGCGACAGGATGCCACGTGCGGGAGATTTGACACAGACGTCAGCTTTTGCATGAGCTTGTCAGCCTATATGCTTGATGTTATTGTGGTTTCAACGACTTACCCGCGATCGGAGGTCAAGCGTTCGAGCTGCATGACCTGTGAACGTCGGCGCGCTCGACCCAAGCGCGCCGGTTGCACTTGGGAGACGCCTTGAAATACCGCTCTGGAAATGCTGCACGCGTCGCGCTGAGCAGCGTCGCGCTGGCCGCATTGGTGGCTGCCACTGGCAACGCCTGGGCCCTTGGACTCGGTCGCCTCAACGTTCAATCGGCCCTTGGCGAGACGCTACGAGCCGAGATCGAGATCTCCAGCCTCACGCCCGACGAAGAGTCATCGCTGAAGGTGCGCATTGCACCGCCCGAGGCCTATCGTACGCAGGGCGTCGAATACAACGCCGTGCTGCCGTCGACGCAGGTCACGATCGCCCACCGCTCAGATGGCAGGGCGTATCTGCGCGTGACGAGTGATCGTGCGGTGCAGGAGCCCTTTGTCGACGTGATCCTCGAAGTCACATGGACTTCGGGCCGCCTGGTGCGCGAGTTCACGTTGCTGCTCGATCCGCCGCAATCGCGTGTGGCGCCACCGGTGCAAGCGGCCGCGCCCATTGCGCCGCAGGTGTCGGCCGCGCCGCCGGCCACCTCCACGCCGGCGCCCGGCACGTCGGCGGCCACTGCCGAGCCGATCTCGCCGCAGGCCGCCGCGCCTGCAACCCGGCCCGCGCCGTCATCGCGCGGCACTGTGCAATCGAGCAAGGCCCCGGCTGCTGCATTGCCCAGCGGTGCCGACGAATACAAGGTCCGCGAAGGCGACACGCTGTATCGCATCGCCAAACAAAACCAGCGCTCCGGGGTGTCGCTTGACCAGATGCTGGTCGCGCTGTTCCGCGGCAACCCCAGCGCGTTCATGGGCGACAACATGAACCGGCTGAAGGCCGGTGCGGTGTTGTCGGTGCCATCGTCAGACGACGCCAACGCAGTGACCACCGCTGAGGCGCGCGAGGTCATCCGCGCGCAGAGCGCCGACTTCGGCGCCTATCGCCAGCGCTTGGCGGGCAACGTGCCGACCACCAAGGCCGAAGACAACACGCGTCAAGCCAAGGGCAAGGTCACCGCATCGGTCGACGACACCAAGCAGACAGCGTCGCCGACGCCCGACAAGCTGACGCTGTCGCAAGGCGCGGTCAAGGCCGGCGGCGCGGAGGCGAAGGCCTCGAAGGACGCCGAGAAGAAGGAGGCCGCCGCAAGGGTGGCCGAGTTGACGCGCAACGTCGAAGAGCTGAAGAAGGTCCAGGAAGGCTCGAGCAAGACCGCGACGGCACCGGCACAAGCGGCCCCCGCTGCGCCGGTCACAGCCACGCCCGCTCCTGCGGTGGAAGCCAAGGCGCCGGCGCCGGCAACCCCGCCGCCTGCACCCGCCACCACGGTAGCGCAAGCGCCGGCGGTCGAGCCGCCCAAGGCCGAGCCGGCGGTGACGCCGTCGGTGTCGCTGCCCGCGCCTGCTGCGGCCAGCGCGCCGGCCGAGCCGCCCACTGTGGCCGCATCGGCGCCCGCGCCACGCCCGGCGGCGCCAAAGCCCGCCACGCCGCCGGTGCAGGCCGAAGAACCGAGCATGTTGACTGCGCTGATGGACCATCCGATGGCCATGCCGGGTGCGATCGGCTTGGTGGTGCTGCTGGTGGGGCTGGCGCTGTACCGTCTGCGCGGTCGCTTCCGCAAGGACAACGGCGAGACTTCGTTCCTCGAGAGCCGCCTGCAACCCGATTCGTTCTTCGGCGCCAGCGGCGGCCAACGCGTCGACACGCGCGATGCCACCGGGCAGTCGTCGTCGATGAGCTATTCGTTGAGCCAGCTCGACGCGATCGGCGACGTCGATCCGGTGGCCGAGGCCGATGTGTACCTCGCCTACGGTCGCGACCTGCAGGCCGAGGAAATCCTCAAGGAGGCGATGCGGGGCAACCCCGATCGCCTGGCCATCCGCACCAAATTGCTCGAGGTGTACGCCAAGCGTCGCGACACCAAGGGCTTCGAGTTGCTGGCCACGCAGCTGTTCTCACTCACCAAGGGCGAGGGCGACGACTGGACCAAGACCCAGGAACTCGGCCGCCAGATCGACCCGGAGAACCCGTTGTACAAGCCAGGCGGTGCACCACCTGCCAGCGTGGTGGGCGACGGTGGCCGCATGATTGAGCCGCTGGGCGCCAGCACGATGCCGCAATCGATCATGCCGACG
>JBIODO010000399.1:0-4008 GCA_044445225.1 Burkholderiales bacterium | reverse complement strand
CGCCGCCAACAAGGCGCGCAGCACCTGGTCGCAACGCCGACGCAGCATCGCACGCCCATCGGGGGGTTGCATGCCGGCCAGGCATGACCACGCCTGCAGCGCCAACTGCGTGCGCGCAGGGCGGCGCCAGGCATCGGCGCGTTCGAGCAACGCCAAGGCATCGGCCGCGCTCAGGTCGCCGGGCGCACGCACGAGCGGCCATTCGCGAGCCACCAGGACGGCGAGCGCCCGGGTGTCGGCGTCCACCCGCCAGCGTTCGCACAGCGCCTGCAACTGTGGCAGCTCGGCGGAGCTGCCGGGGCCATGGTCGTCGATGCCGTGGCACAGGCATGCGAAGCGGATGGCCAGCGGCGTCGGCGGCGCGCTGTCGAGTACGGCCATCAACGCCGCACACCGCCGAGAATCACCCAACCAGGCATCGAGGGCCGGTGCCAAACGCGCCAGTGCTCCGGACTCGCGCAAGACGTCAAACATGCGGCTGGGCTGCACTTCGGACAGGCCGCGCGACAGCTCTTGCCACACGCGCTCACTCACCAAGGCATCGATCTCGCCGCTGTCGGCCAGCTGCCGCAGCAGCGCGCGGGTCGAGTCGGCCACCGTGAACTGCGGCCAGCGCGCGGCAAAGCGTGCCAGCCGCAGCAGGCGCACCGGGTCTTCGACGAACGCTTGCGACACGTGGCGCAGCACGCGGTCTTGGATATCGCGTTGGCCGCCGAACGGATCGATAAACTCGCCGGTGTCGGGATCCTCGGCGATGGCGTTGATGGTCAGATCACGGCGCGCGAGGTCTTGCTGCAGTGTGACTTGCGGTGCCGCGTGGAACACGAACCCAGCGTAACCCGGGCCGGCCTTGCGCTCGGTGCGCGCCAGTGCGTATTGCTCGTGCGTCGTCGGGTGCAGGAACACCGGAAAGTCGCGCCCCACAGGCGTGTAGCCGGCGGCCATCAACTCTTGCGGGGTGGCGCCGACGACGACCCAATCGCGGTCGTTGACCGCGCTGCCGAGCAGGCGATCGCGCACGGCGCCGCCGACGACGTAGGCTTTCACCGCCGAGCCCGGTGGATGCCGCGGCGCGCCACGGTCAGGGCAGATCGCCGTCGAAGGCAGGCGCGCTGGTTTCGCGCGGCCCGATCGCAGCGGGCCCGAGCCAGGACTTCAGCGACAGGGTGCTGCCGTTCAGCAACGATGCGTACACCGCCGCATTGGACAGCACTTTGCGGACGTAGTCGCGCGTCTCGTTGAACGGGATGTTCTCAGCCCAGACTGCCGGCTCGACGGGCGGGCCCTCGCGCCAGCGCCGCGAGCGATTCGGGCCGGCGTTGTAGGCGGCCGCCGCCATCGCCTGGGAACCGCCGAAATCCTCTAGCACGCGCTTCAGGTAGCCGGTGCCCAGCCTGACGTTGACCGTCGGATCAGCGATCTGATCCGGCGTGTAGTCCAGCGCGAGTTTGCGCGCGATCCAGCGCGCGGTGTTGGGCATCAGCTGCATCAGCCCGGCAGCACCCACGTTGGACCGTGCGTCGGGAATGAATCGCGACTCTTGTCGAATCAGCCCGAATACATAGGCCGGATCGAGGCCGGTCTCTAGGCTGCGCGCCAGCACAATGTCGCGAAACGGCATCGGATAACGCTGTTCCATGTCGACGTCCTGGCGTGTGCGGTCGCTGGTGTTGATGCAGCGGTCCCACACTTCTTGCTGGCAAGCCCACTCGGCGGCCGCGAACAACTCGCGCTCGCTCATGCCGCGCAGCGTGAAGTTCCATTCACGAACGCCCTCGTTGCGCAGGCCCAGCGCGATCAGCTGCAGGGCGCGGGACAAGCCAGGGTTGCCCCGCGCCTGCGTTCGGTCGGCCTCGCTGGGCGTCGGCGCCAGCGAAGGCAGCTCGGGCACGAAGTGCAACTCTTCGGCGGCCAGCTTGCCGTAGAACGTGAGGGGCCCGGCGATCGGCGCCAGCAGCGCGCGCGATGCTTCACGTTGCGCGTCACCGCCGCTGCCATCTTCGGCCGTCGCGGCCAGCGCGCGTGCTTTCCAGTAGATCCACGCGGGATCGGCCTGCTCGCCCTCGCTCATCGAGTCGATCGCGCGCAGCACCATCGGCCAGCGGTTGGCGTCCTGGCTGGCGCGCAGCGCACTGCGGGCCGCCCAGGCGAGCATGTCGTCGGTCCACTGGGCGTCGCGTGGCGTGCCGCTCAGTGTGGCGAAGGCACGCTTGTAGTACTGAGCCGCGTCGGTCGACAACCGGATCGCCGCTTGTTTGCCGATGACCGCCCAGCCCCACGCGGCACGCTCGGCCCCCAAGGCGTTGTGCCAGCGCTCGTCCATCAGCCCGGCGGCGGCATCGGGGTCGCTGGTGGCGGTGCGGATGATGGCCAGCAGCGCCAGTTCGCGCTGCTGCGCCGTCAGCGTGCCGGCATGGCGCCGCAGGTATCGCACCGGGTTGTCGAGCAAGTCGCCGATCTCGGTGGCCGCCTGCTTGTCGATCAACGGCGCCACCGCACGCGCCACGCGCGGCCGGTTGGCCTCGACGCTCAGGCGCAGCTTCATCCAACTGTCGTCGGCGCGGAACACCTTGGACTCGATCAGCGAGCTGGCCATCAGCGCGCAGCCGTCATCAGCGTCACGTTGCGCGAGCCACAGTGCACGAGCCGACTCATAGACCCGTTTGCCGGCGATGTGTTCGGTCAGCTGCCAGTAGCAGCTGACTTCGCGGTCGTCGTTCATGCGAAAGCGCGGGTAGTCGCGCACGAATGCCACCCAATCGCGGCGACGGCCGAGTTCGAGCAGCCAGTCGTTGCGCATGCGGTCTTCGACGTAGCTGCCGCTCCAGCGTTGATAGAAGGCTTCGACTTCGTCGCTGGTGGCCTCGCTGATGCGATTGCCGAGCTCCCAATAGTCGATCCACTGGGCCAGCGGATGTTTGTCGGCCAGCGCGGCGTTGCGCAGCGAGGCCAGGCGCTTGCCGTCGCGCTTGCGCAGCGCCTCGCGGGCCTCGTTGATCGGGTCGTTGGGTGGAGCGGGCGCGGCCGGCGCGGCGATGGCGATCGCGCTACTCAGCCACCACGCGACGCAACCGGCGCGAAAGCAGCCAACGAGCAGGGAACGGATCGACATCGAACGACAACGAAGCAGCGCGGCGTGGCGCCGACAGCGCCGGGATCATGGCCCCAGGAGACACATGAACAACTCAAGTCGGCGGCCGAGCGCGCGACGCCGCACTGTAGCGCAGCGGCGGTGCAGCGGGCACATCGCACATGCCGGCATCGGCAATTCAGCCCGCGCGCGACGTGCGATAAGGCTCTTCGAAGTCCAGGAATTCACGCTCGGCCAGCGCATCACGCACGTATGTCGCCACACCGGGGCTGGCAAACAGGCGCTCGACATAGCCTTGCACCACGGCCTCGACCGGCAGCCCGTAGGTGCGGATGCGGCCTGCCAGCGGCGCGAAATAAGCGTCGGCGATGCCGAAGCCGCCAAACAGGAACGGTCCCCCGCTGGTGCGCAACGCCTCGCTCCACATCGCCTGCACGCGCTGCAGATCGTCGCGCACCGCCGCCTGCTCCTGCAGCACGCGGTGGCCGACCTCGGGCAGCGACGCTTCGATGTTCTGCGGGCAGGCGCTGCGCAGCGCCGAAAAGCCCGAGTGCATCTCCGCACACAGGCTGCGCGCGCGGGCGCGCTCGCGCACGCCACGCGGCCACAGCGGATGTTGAGGCCAGCGCTCGGCCAGGTACTCCGCAATCGCCAGCGTGTCCCACACCGCCAGGCCGTCGTCGACCAGCACCGGCACGCGGCCGGTGGGCGTCACCTGCGCGATGCGCTGCTTGAAGGTCGAGTCTGGCTGGAAGTGGTCGAAGCGCACCATCACTTCGTCGAACGGGATCTCGAAGTGCCGCATCAACACCCACGGCCGCATCGACCACGACGAGTAGTTCTTGTTGCCGATGAACAGCTGCATGCGTCTCTCCACGGTCTGTGGCGCGCATCGTAGTGGCTGATGCGCCGTGGTG
>JBIODO010000398.1:0-4012 GCA_044445225.1 Burkholderiales bacterium | reverse complement strand
GGCCACGCTGCGAGGTGGCCAGCAGCACCACCGGCCCCGGCTCGATCAGGCCGTAGACCTTGGACAGCGCGAGCTTGCGCCGGGCCATAGGCGAGGCGCCTTTTTAGCGCGGCGTCATGCGCGCCGTCGCGTACAACTCACCGGCCGGCACGACGCGGCCGTGCAGCGGCGCGATGCGCTCGACGTTGAGCTTCAGCCGCTCGATGTTGGCGATCAGGTTGACGTTGTTGGCGTTGGCCATCGCCGGCGGTGGTGTGTTGGGTGGCGACGGCGTGTACGCGTCGGCCTCGATCAGGATCTTCTCGGCCGGCAGGTGCACCATCAGGAACGAATCGTTGTGCACGCTGTCGGTGATGCGATGGATGTCGATCGTGCGTGCGCCGTCGCTCAATTGCGCGCGATCGCCCACCGCCATGAAGGTCGCGCGCTTGCCCGATTGCGCCATGCGATCGGGCGCGATGCGGTTGGGCGTGGCCAGCGCGCGCTCCAGGTACGGCACGTTGGCCGCCTGCGTGACGATGGTGGCGCCTTCGGCCACCGCGGTGCGCAGGCCGCCGGCGTGGTCGAAGTGCTGGTGCGAATTGATCACGTAGCGGATCGGCTTGCCGGGCGCCAGCGCCTTCACCGCGTCGATCACCGGCACGCTGCGGCCATCGTTCAACGGCGTTTCCACCAGCACCATGTGATCTTTCATCTCGATGGCCACGCTGTTGTGCGAGCCGCCGCCGACGAACCACACGCCGTCGGCGATCTTCTCGGTGGCCACCCGTTCGGTGAAGTTGCGCAATGCGTCGGGCGCCACGATGTCGACCGCCGCGTTGGGCTCGACCTCACGCACCTGCACGTCGAGCACGGCGGCGCCGGCCATGGTCTGCTCGATGCGGCCGGGGAACTTGACCCCGGCGACGTCGCGGTAGTTGGAATAGCGCGTCACCACGTCGACCTCGCCCAGCACCGGATCGGGCACGCGCGAGTCGACGCGCTGCACCAGACCATCGGCGCCAACGATCGCGGTGGCCCCGAAGCGGCCCGGCTCGCTGAACGTCAACGCGGTGGTGCCGTCACTGCGCGTCTGTGCCGTGGCCTTGTTGCGTTGCGCCGCCCTGAGCACGCCGTGCGGCGTGATCCACAGCTGGTGCATGCGGTCGCCGACGAAGCGCGGCCCCGCCTGCGGCCCCGCCGGCGTCTGATTCCAGGCGTAGACCCCGCTCACGAACTGGTCGTTGCGTTGTTGGCCCTGCAGCGGATAACCGCCGCCACCGGTGGGCTCGGCGCGGCTGATCGTGATCTCTTCGCGCATCGAGCCGGTGTCGTAGTTGATGCTGCGCACCTGCGAATGCACCGTGATCTTCGGCCACGCCGCGCCCGGCACGAAGGCCTGGCCGAAGGTGTAGCCGGTGCCGTCGGCGGTATAGCGGATCGATTTCAGGTTGCTGCCGCCCATCGCCTGGCTGGCGCGCGCGATCGTGGCCTCGCCGTCGACGCTCGGCGTGGCGCAACCCATCACCACCGCCGTCGCGAGGGCCGCCGCGCCAAGCCCTGCGGCGACGCGAAGTGGCGTGAGGTGAACAATTCGCATGTCGGACTCCTGGTGATGCTGCGACAGCGGTGTACGCGAGCCCTGCCGCCGACGCTGCGAGGGTTTGCCCGCAATCGCTGCGCCCGATGCTCGCCCGCACGAGCGCACCGCGGGCGCTGGTCATGGCCGTGTCGCTACTGCTCGGCGAACGCGCGCTCGATGACGAAGTCGCCCGGCGTCGAGGTGTTGCCTTCCTTGAAGCCGCGCTGCTCGAGCATGTGCTTCAGATCGCGCAGCATCGCCGGGCTGCCGCAGATCATCACGCGGTCGTGCGCGGGGTCGATCATCGGCAAACCGAGGTCGGCGAACAGCTTGCCCGACTCGATCAGCTGCGTGATGCGCCCCATGTTGCGGTAGCTCTGCCGCGTCACGGTGGGGTAGTAGCGCAGCTTGCTGGTCACCAGCTCGCCGAGGAACTCGTGGTTCGGCAGGTGCTCGACCAGCAGGTCGTGATAGGCCAGCTCGTCGACCGTGCGCACGCCGTGCACCAGCACCACCTGCTCGAACTTCTCGTAGGTCTCGGGGTCGCGCACGATGCTCATGAACGGCGCCAGGCCGGTTCCGGTGCCCAGCAGATACAGGCGGCGCCCGGGCAGCAGGTAGTCGATCACCAGCGTGCCGGTGGGCTTGCGGCCGATGATGATCTTGTCGCCGGGGCGCACGTGCTGCAGCCGCGAGGTCAGCGGACCGTGCGGCACTTTGATGCTCAGGAACTCCAGGTGGTCTTCGTAGTTCGCGCTGACGATGCTGTAGGCACGCAGCAGCGGCTTGTCGTTGACGCGCAGCCCGAGCATCGTGAAGTGGCCGTTGGAGAAGCGCAGCGCCGGGTCACGCGTGGTGGTGAAGGTGAACAAGCGGTCGGTCCAGTGGTGGACACTTTGCACCGTCTCTTCGTTGAATGCTGCCATGGCTCCCTTGCGGTTCCCTGTGCTTACCCGCGCCCGACAAACGGCATCTTGGTGGCCATCACCGTCATGAACAGCACGTTGCTGTCGGGCGGCAGATTGGCCATCGTCAGCAGCGCGTCGGCCACTGATTTCAGCGGCATGCGCGGCTCGGGCTTCATCGTGCCGTCGGCCTGCGGCACGCCGGCCACCATGCGGTCGGTCATCTCGCTGGCGGCGTTGCCGATGTCGAGCTGGCCCACCGCGATGTCGTGGGCGCGGCCATCGAGCGCGGCCGTGCGCGTGAGGCCGCTCACCGCATGCTTGGTCGCCGTGTAAGCGATCGACATCGGCCGCGGCGCATAGGCCGAGATCGAGCCGTTGTTGATGATGCGGCCGCCCTTGGGGCTCTGCGACTTCATGACGCGAAACGCCTGCTGGATGCAGTAGAACGAGCCGTTCAGGTTGGTGTCGACCACCTGCTGCCACTTCTCCAGAGGCAGCTCGTCGATCGGCACCGCCGGGGCGCCCATGCCGGCGTTGTTGAACAACAGGTCCAGCCGCCCGAAGCGCGTGACCACCGCATCGAACAACGCCGCCACTGCGGTGGGCCGGGTGATGTCGGTGGGCACCGCGAGCGCGCGCTTGGCGATGTCGCCGAACGGGTCGCCAGCCTTGGCGACGGCCTGCTGCAACGCGTCGGCGCGGCGGCCGGCGAAGGCCACGCGCCAGCCGTCGGCCAGCAGCGCCTGCGCACAGGCGGCACCGATGCCCGAGCCGGCGCCGGTGACCAGCGCGACACGGTTGTGAGGGGTCTTGGCGGGGCTGGCGTTCATCGATCGTCTCCATCACGGAACACGGCAGTCTGCCACCAACGGCGCGCCGGCCCGGCCCGCGGGGCCATCGTCACCGCATGCCCTAGGATCGGCGGCACGCAGCCCGGATATCAGGAGCGGACATGGCCACGACGTTTCGCATTGCGGCGATCCCCGGCGACGGCATCGGCAAAGAGGTGATGCCTGAAGGCGTGCGCGTGCTCGACGCGGCGGCCAAACGCTTCAAGCTTCAGTTGCAGTGGCAGCCCATCGAATGGGCCAGCTGCGACTGGTATGCCCGACACGGCCAGATGATGCCCGACGACTGGCGGCGCCAGCTCGAGGGCATTGATGCGCTGTACTTCGGCGCCGTCGGCTGGCCGGCCACGGTGCCCGACCATGTGTCGCTGTGGGGGTCGCTGATCAAGTTCCGCCGCGACTTCGACCAGTACATCAACCTGCGGCCGGCGCGCCTGTTCGACGGCGTGCCGTGCCCGCTGGCCGGCCGCAAGCCCGGCGACATCGACATGTTCATCGTGCGCGAGAACACCGAGGGCGAGTACTCGGCAGTGGGCGGCGTGATGTACCCCGGAACCGAACGCGAGTTCGTGTCGCAGACCTCGATCTTCAGCCGCATCGGCAGCGAACGGCTGCTGAAGTTCGCGTTCGAGCTGGCGCGCTCGCGGCCACGCAAGACGCTGACCCTGGCCACCAAGAGCAACGGCATCTCGATC
>JBIODO010000397.1:0-4029 GCA_044445225.1 Burkholderiales bacterium | reverse complement strand
TTCAGCACGCAGGCGTTGCCCATCGCCAGCGCCGCGCCCACCGAGCGGCCGATGATCTGCATCGGGTAGTTCCACGGCACGATGTGGCCGGTGACGCCGTGCGGCTCGCGCAGCGTGAGCGCGGTGTAGCCCGGCGTGAAGGGAATCGTCTCGCCCATCACCTTGTCGGCGGCGCCGCCGTAGAACTCGAGGTAGCGCGCCAGCGCGTTGGCGTCGGCCAGGCCTTGCTTGACCGGCTTGCCGACGTCCAGCGCCTCCATGCGTGCCAGCACGTCGGCCAGCTCGGCCACGCGCACACTCATGCGCAGCAAGATGCGGCCGCGTTCGGCGGCACCGACCTGGCCCCAGGGGCCGTCGAGCGCGGCCTGCGCCGCGTGCACCGCGGCGTCGATCTCGGCCGGACTGCCGCGCGCGATCTGCGTCAGCTCGGAGCCGTCGGACGGGTTGAGCAGCGGCATCGTGCGGCCAAACGACGCGCTCTGCCAGTTCCCGCCGATGAAGACGGCCCGAGTATCAAAGTCGATCGATTGCATGTGCACTCCGCGCCGGTGCCCTGCGGTCGGCGCCCGTGGATGCATCCGACGCAGGATCGGCAAATCGCTTTGGGGCATGATAGTCCGATGCCCTGCCACGAGTGCTTCGCGTCGCATGCGCTGTCGTGCCGGCGCCGCACCACACCGCGCGCGGCATGAGCGTCTTTCTACTCAAGCGCTTTGCCACCTTCGTCGCCACGCTGGCGGTGGCCTCGGTGCTGGTGTTCGGCGTGCTCGATGTGCTACCCGGCAACGTGGCGCAGGTGATCCTGGGCGATACCGCGACACCGGAGTCGCTTGCAGCATTGGAGAGCAAGCTCGGCCTGGACCGGCCGGTGCTCGTGCGCTACACCGACTGGGTCGGCGGCCTGCTGCGCGGCCGCACCGCGCTGAGTTACTCGTACGACACGCCCACCGCGACGCTGATCGCCGAGCGGTTGCAAGTGACGTTGCCGCTGGCCTTGATGGCGATGGCGTTCACGGTGCTGATCGGCATCACGCTGGGCGTCTACGCCGCCGCCCGGCAGAACCACGCGGGCGACGTCGGCGTGATGGCCTTGAGCCAACTGGGCATCGCGGTGCCGAGCTTCTGGTTCGCGATCCTGCTGATCCTGCTGTTCGCGGTGAAGCTGCAATGGGTCAGCGCGGGCGGCTTTCCGGGCTGGAGCGAGGACGATGGGGGCGGCCTCCTGCCGGGCCTGTTGGCGCTGCTGCTGCCCGCGATTGCGCTGGCCGCGGTGCAGGCCGCGGTGCTGGCGCGCTGGACCCGCTCGTCGGTGCTCGAAACGCTGCGCGAGGACTACGTGCGCACCGCGCGCGCCAAGGGCCTGAGCCGCCGCGCCGTGTTGTGGAAGCACGTGCTGCGCAACGCGATGATCCCGGTGCTCACGATCCTCGGCTTGCAATTCGCCTTTCTGATCAGCGGCACCGTGGTGGTGGAAAACGTGTTCGTGCTGCCCGGCATCGGCCGCCTGGTGTTCCAGGCCATCGCCAACCGCGATCTGGTGGTGGTGCGCGACGTCGTGCTGCTGCTGGTGGCGATGGTGGTGGTGGTCAACTTCGGGGTCGACATGCTGTATGCGGCAGTCGACCCGCGCTTGAAGCCGAGCGACGCGTGATGGGAACCTGTCCGTGAGCGCCGTACTGAGCGCGCACGCACCGTCCGGCGGCTTCCTGGCGCGCGCGCTGCGGCATCGGAGCTTTGCGATCGGCGCCGCGCTGACGCTGCTGCTGTTGGCCGCGGCTGCGCTGTCTCTCGTGTGGTCGCCCTATCCGCCGGCGGAGCTCGACATCCCGCACAAGCTGCAGGGGGCCAGCGCGGCGCACTGGTTCGGCACCGACAGCCTGGGGCGCGACATCGCGTCGCAGCTGCTGGTGGGCGCGCGCGCGTCGATCCTGGTGGGGGTGTTCGCGGTGTTGATCGGTTTCTTCATCGGCACCGCGTTGGGCCTGCTGGCGTCGGCGCGTGGCGGCTGGGTCGAAGAAGCGGTGATGCGCCTGTCGGACTTCACGTTCGCGTTTCCGGCGCTGCTATCGGCGATTCTGCTGGGCGCCATCTATGGCCCCGGGCTGGTCACCGGCATCGTGGCGATCGGTGTCTTCAACATCCCGGTGTTCGCGCGCGTCACGCGCGGCGCCGCCAACGCCATCTGGGCGCGCGAATACGTGCTGGCGGCGCGTGCTGCGGGCAAGAATCGCTGGCACATCACCTGGGACCACGTGGTGCCCAACATCGCCAGCGCGTTGATCGTGCAGGCGACCAACCAGTTCGCGACCGCCATCATCGCCGAGGCGGCGCTGAGCTATCTGGGCCTGGGCACGCAGCCGCCGATGCCCAGTTGGGGCCGCATGCTCAACGAAGCGCAGACGCAGATGTTCCAGGCGCCGATGCTGGCCGTGTACCCGGGCATGGCCATTGTGTTGGCGGTGCTGGGCCTCAATTTGATGGGCGACGGCCTGCGCGACCTGCTCGATCCCAAACTGGCGCGCAAGCGTTGAATCTCAACGAAGGGAACCATGAAGACACTGAAGATCGATTTCGTTTCCGACGTCGCATGCCCTTGGTGCGCGGTGGGTCTCAACGCGCTGGAACGCGCGCTCGAGCGGGTCGGCCCGGAGCTGACCACCGAATTGCACTTCCAGCCATTCGAACTCAACCCGACGATGCCGGCCGAGGGCGCCGACACGGTGAAGTACCTGTCCGACAAGTACGGCATCAGCGCCGAACAGATCGCGCGCAACCAGGCCACGATCCGCGCCCGCGGTGCCGAGGTCGGCTTCACGTTCGGCAATCGCGCGCGGGTGTGGAATACGTTCGACGCGCACCGCTTGCTGCACTGGGCCGGCCTGCACGGCAAGCAGCGCGAACTCAAGCATGCGTTGCTGAAGGCCTATCACGGCGACGGGCGCAACCCGGGTGCGCACGACGTGCTGCTCGATCTCGCAGGCGCCATCGGCCTGGACGTCGAGGCCGCGCGCGAGGTGCTCGACAGCGGCCGCTACACCGACGAGGTGCGCGCAGCCGAGGCGATGTGGCAGCAGGCCGGCATCCACTCGGTGCCATCGATCGTCATCAACGACCGGCACCTCATTCAAGGCGGCCAGCCAGCCGAGGTGTTCGAGCAGGCGCTGCGCCAGATCGCCGCACAGGATTCCTAAATTGGCGCGCAACGTCGAGATCAAGGCGCGCATCGGCGGCATCGAGGCGTTGTTGCCACGTGCCCGCGCGCTGGCCGACGGCGACGCGGTGCGCCTGCTGCAGGACGACACTTTTTTTCAAGTGCCGCACGGCCGCCTGAAGCTGCGCGAGTTCGGCGACGGCAGCGCCGAGCTGATCCACTACCAGCGGGCCGACACCAGCGAGGCCAGGCTGTCGGACTACGTGCGCACGCCGGTGTCGGCGCCCGCCTCGATGCGTGCTGCGCTGGAGCGAGCGCTGGGTGCGGCGATCGGGCGCGTGCGCAAGCGGCGCCTGCTGCTGCTGGCGGGCGCCACACGAATCCACTTGGACGATGTGCAGCATCTCGGCGAGTTCATCGAGCTCGAGGTGGTGCTGCGCGACGAGCAGGGCGAGGCCGATGGCGCGCGGGTCGCCGAGCAGCTGATGCACGAACTGGGCTTGGCCGCGGCACCGCGCGTCGCTGGCGCCTACCTCGACCTGCTGGCCGACCCGCGCCGATGAGCCAGGGCTCGCTGCTGACCGTCACCGACCTCGGCGTCACGCTGCAAACGACGCGCGGGCCGGGTGACGCATTGCGTGGCGTGTCGTTCGCGATCGATCGCGGCGAAACCGTCGGTCTGATCGGCGAATCGGGCTGCGGCAAGTCGATCACCGCGCTGGCGCTGATGGGTCTGCTGCCCGAGGGCGCCCGGGTCAGCGGCTCGATCCGGCTCGATGGCCAGGAACTGGTCGACCTGGACGAGGGCACGTTGTGCACGCTGCGCGGCCGGCGCATCGGCATGGTGTTTCAGGAGCCGATGACCGCACTCAATCCGC
>JBIODO010000396.1:0-4031 GCA_044445225.1 Burkholderiales bacterium | reverse complement strand
GCCGCGCTGCGCGAACGGGTGCGCGGCGCCGACGGGCTGTTGATCGTGACGCCCGAGTACAACTTTTCGATTCCGGGCGGGCTGAAGAACGTGATCGACTGGCTGAGCCGCGGCGAGGATCAGCCGTTGTCGGGCAAGCCGGTGGCCATGCTCTCGGCCACGGGCGGCCCGTTGGGCGGCGCACGCGTGCAGTACGACCTGCGCAAGGTGATGCTGTTCGTCAACGCGATGGCGCTGATCAAGCCCGAGGTGTTCGTCGGCAACGTCGCCACCAAGTTCAGCGCCGACGGCCAGTGCACAGACGAGGCCACGCGCAAGTTCGTCGGCGCGCAGATGGCCGCGTTCGAGCAGTGGATCGGCGCGGTGAAGCGCATGGCTGCGCCCGCCCGATAGACGCCGCGCTGGCCCGGCCGCTGCGGGGCTGGTCATTCAATCCGCCTTGATGCCGCTGGCGCGCAGCAGCGGGGTCCAGCGATCGAGGTCGCGCGCCAGCCGCGCGCGCGTCTGCTCGGCGGTGAGCGGCAACGGCCGACCGCCGGCGCGCGCGAAGACGGCCTGCACCTCGGGCGAGGCCGCAGCGCGTGCCAGCTCGCTGCGCAAGCGCTCCAGCGCTGCCGCCGGCGTGCGCGCCGGCGCGAACAGCCCGAACCACGATTCGAGTTCGAGGTCGGCCACACCCGACTCGCGCAGCGTCGGCAGCTCCGGGTGCATGGCGTCACGCTGCGCGCCCGACGTGGCCAGCGCCTTCACCGTACCGACCGCAATCTGCGCGCGCGCGGTCGGCGCCAGATCGAAGAACAGGTCGACGCGTCCGCCGAGCAAGTCTTGGTAGGCCGCCTGCGCGCCACGGTACGGCACGTGCACCAGCTCGACGCCGGCCAGATGCCACAACGCCGCCGCCAGCACATGCTGGCCCGAGCCGTTGCCAGCGGACGCGTAGCTGAAGCCGCCCGGCTTGGCCCGCGCCTGTTGCACCAGGTCGGCCAGCGAGGTGACCGCCAGGTCCTTGCGCGCCATCAGCGTGTAGCTGTAGGTCACGGCCACGCCCAGCGGCTCGAAGTCGCGCACGCTGTCGTACGGCAGCGTCGCGTACAGCGCCGGGTTCAAAACCAGATTCGACACCGATCCCACCAGCAGCGTGTAGCCATCGGGCGTCGACTTGGCGGCGGCATCGGTGCCCACCAGCGTGCCCGAACCGGTGCGGTTGTCGACCACCACGCTCTGCGCGAGTTGCCGGCCCAACGCATCGGCCAGCGTGCGGCCGACGAAATCGAAGCCGCCGCCGGGCGGCTGCGGCACGATGATGCGCAGCGGCCGCGACGGAAAGTCGGCCTGCGCGATCGCGCTGCCGGCGCCCGCGATGGCGAGCAGCACACCGAGCGCGGCGCGCCTCAACAACTGCCGGGCATGCACAAGGCGGTTCATCGGCCAGCAAGCTACCCGCTGGTCAATGGCTGGCGGCAACGCCGAGCCAAGCATCCAGCGGCGATGGATCCGCCAGCAGCGACGCGCTGGTGGCCGCCAGCGCGATGCCGCCGCGGTCGAGCACGATCGCGTCGTCGGTCACCTTCAGCACCAAGTGTGGGTGCTGCTCGACGACGATCGACGACAGCCCTTCCTCTCGCGCCACGCGGCTGATCGCAGCCAGCAGCTCAGCCACGATCAGCGGCGCCAGGCCTTCGAGCGGCTCGTCGAGCAGCAGCAGCCGCGGATTGAGCACCAGCGCTCGCGCGAACGCGAGCATCTGCTGCTCGCCGCCCGACAGCTGGGTGCCAAGGCTTCGCTGCCGTTCGTCGAGGCGCGGGAACAACTTGAACACGCGCTGCACGGTCCACGCACCGGGCCTTGCCACCGCGGTGAGGTTCTCTTCGACGGTGAGCGACTTGAAGATGTTGCGCTCCTGCGGCACCCAGCCGATGCCGGCGGCCGCGCGCTCGTGCGCAGGCAGCGTGTGGATCGGCTGCCCGCCGAGCACGATGCGTCCGGCATGCCGCCGCGTCACGCCCACCAGCGTGTCGATCAGGGTGGTCTTGCCGGTGCCGTTGCGGCCGAGCAGCGCCAGCGATCGCCCGGCATCGAGCGCGAAGCTCACGTCGCTCAGCACCACGGCCTCGCCGTAGCCGCAGGTGAGGCCCTCGACCTCGAGCAAGCGCTCAGCCATGGCCCGTCGCTGCGGCGGGGACCGCATGCTCATCACCCAGGTACACCGCGCGCACCTGCGGGTCGGCGGCGATCGCATCGGGGGCGCCCTCTTTCAGCACCGCGCCATTGACCAGCACGGTGATGCGGCGCGCGAAACTGAACACCAGGTCCATGTCGTGCTCGATCAACAACACCGACACATCGGCCGGCAGCGCGGCCACAGTGTCGAGGATGTCCCTGCGTTCGCTGGCCGGCACGCCGGCGGCCGGCTCGTCGAGCAGCAACACGCTGGGCTTCAACGCCACCGCCAGGCCGATCTCGAGCAGGCGCCGTTTGCCATACGGCAACTCGCGCGTGGCCTGCCCGGCATGTGCGGTGAGCCGGAACTGTTCGAGCAGCCGCTCGCACTCGGCGGCGATGGCCGCGTCACGCCCCACCGGTTGCCACCAGCGCCATGCCGCGCCGACGCGGCTACCCACCGCGAGGGCCAGGCTTTGCAGCGGCGTCAGCGAGGCGAACAACTGGTTGATCTGGAAGGTGCGCACCAGCCCCAGGCCGACGCGCGCATGCGGGCTCATCGTCGTGATGTCGCGTGAGCCCAGCACCACACGGCCAGAGGTCGGCGCCGCCATGCCGGTGAGCAGGTTGATCAGCGTGGTCTTGCCGGCGCCGTTGGGACCGATCAACGCATGGCGCGCGCCACGCTCGACGGCAAGCGTCACGTGGTCGGTGGCCGTGATGCCGCCGAAACGCTTGACCAGCGCATGAGTCTGCAACACGACTTCTGTCATGTCACGCGTTCCACCGCGAACTCAGTGTTGCCTGCAGCAGCCCGAAGGCAACCATCGCGACAACGGGCAACGCGCGTCGCGAGTTCATCTGAACCACCGCCATGGCCTGAACAACCGCTCGCGCCCCACCAGCATCAGCACCACCAGGAACAGGCCGATCCAGAACGTCCAGTACTGCGTGGTGATGGTCGACAACCAGTCGTGCATCACCTTGAACGCGATGGCGCCGATCAGTGCGCCCCACAACCAGCCGGCGCCGCCGATCACCAGCGCCAGCATCACGTCGGCGCTGCGGTGGAATTCGAGCACGTCGAGCGACACGAAGCCGGTGGTCTGCGTCAGCAGCGCGCCGGCGGTGCCCGCCAGCGCAGCACCCAGCGTGTACACCACCGCCAGCCGCGCCTGCACCGACATGCCCACCGCCATCACGCGCAGCCGGTTGTCGCGCAGCGCCTGCAGCGACAGGCCGAGCGGCGAATGGACGATGCGGCGCGACACCACGAAGGCGATCAACAACACGATCAACGAATAGAACGACGCCACGTGCCCGCCCAAGTCGAACTCGAAGCGCCCGAGCAGCGGGCCGATGACCACACCCTGCAGGCCATCGATGCCACCGGTGATGTTGTCGAACTTGTTGGCCAGCTCCTCCAGCACGAGCGCCACGCCCATCGTCACCATCAATCGCGTGAGGTCGGTGCCGCGCACGATCATCGGGCTGGTCAGCGCACCCAGCAACGCGGCCGCCACGGTGCCGACCACCAGGCCGACCAGCGGATCGGGCATCACGTGCTTGGCAAACAGCGCCGACGCATACGCACCGGCGCCCAGGAACGCCGCGTGGCCGAGCGACACGATGCCCGCAACGCCGAGAATCAGGTCGAGCGACAGCGCGAACAGCGCGAGGATCGCAATCTCGTTGATCAGCGGTGCATGCGAGCCCAGCGCGAGCGGCGCGGCGCCGAGAATCAGCCACGCTACGATCTCCCACGCGCGCCAGCGCGAGGAGGCGAGCAAGCGGGCGGCGGCAGCGGGCATGCTCATCGTCCGCCCTGGCGCGAGAACAGCCCCTGCGGCCGCCACAACAGGATGGCGATC
>JBIODO010000395.1:0-4059 GCA_044445225.1 Burkholderiales bacterium | reverse complement strand
CCGCGACACGCGGGGGTGGGAAACGCAAACGGGGCTGAGAGCCCCGCGCTTGCTTGTGTCCTGGCGGAGACGGTGGGATTCGAACCCACGATGCAGGTTTTGCCCGCATACTCCCTTAGCAGGGGAGCACCTTCGGCCACTCGGTCACGTCTCCTTGGAGCCAGGTGCGCGGATTCTACGCCGGCACCCTGTGCCGGCCTCAAGTCGCTTGCGGCTGCTCGAGCTCGAACGCCTTGTGCAGCGCGCGCACGGCAAGCTCCATGTACTTCTCGTCGATCACCACCGAGGTCTTGATCTCGCTGGTGGTGATCATCTGGATGTTGATGCCCTCTTCGGCCAGCGTGCGGAACATCTTGGCCGCCACGCCGACGTGGCTCTTCATGCCGATGCCGACGATCGACACCTTGCAGATGCGCGCGTCGCCGCTCACGTCGCCGGCGCCAAGCGCCGGGCCGACCTGGTTCTTCAGCAGATCCATCGTGCGTGCGTAGTCGTTGCGGTGCACGGTGAACGAGAAGTCGGTCTTGCCGTCGTGGCTGACGTTCTGCACGATCACGTCGACATCGATGTTGGCGTCGGCCACCGCGCTCAGGATCTGATAGGCGATGCCCGGCTTGTCGGGCACGCGCATCAGCGTGACCTTGGCTTCGTCGCGGTTGAAGGCGATGCCAGAGACAACGGCTTGTTCCATTTTTTCGTCTTCCTCGAACGTGATCAGCGTGCCCGACTGCGCCTCCTCGTGGAGGGGTATGTCCCAAGGCGTGAAGCTGGAGAGCACGCGCAGCGGCACGTGGTATTTGCCGGCGAACTCCACCGAGCGGATCTGCAGCACTTTGCTGCCCAGGCTCGCCATCTCGAGCATCTCTTCGAAGCTGATGGTGGTGAGCCGGCGCGCCTCGGGCACGATGCGCGGGTCGGTGGTGTAGACGCCGTCGACGTCGGTGTAGATCAGGCACTCGGCGGCCTTCATCGCCGCGGCCACCGCCACCGCCGATGTGTCGGAGCCACCGCGCCCGAGCGTGGTGATGTGGCCGTCGCCGTCGATGCCCTGGAAACCAGTGATGATCACCACCTTGCCGGCGGCGAGGTCGGCGCGCACGCGCGCGTCGTCGATGCGTTCGATGCGCGCCTTGGTGAACGCGCTGTCGGTGAGGATCGGCACCTGCCAGCCGGTGTAGCTCACCGCCTGCAGCCCTTCGGCCTGCAATGCCAGCGACAGCAGGCCCACCGACACCTGCTCGCCGGTGGCGGCGATCATGTCGAGCTCGCGCATGGTCTGCGCGCTCTCCTTGGCAGGCGCCACCTCCTTGGCCAGACCGAGCAATCGGTTGGTCTCGCCGCTCATCGCGGAGGGCACCACCACCAGTTGGTGACCGGCACGCACCCATTTCGCGACCCGCTTGGCCACGTTGCGGATGCGCTCGGTCGAGCCCATCGAGGTGCCGCCGTATTTGTGGACGATCAGGGCCATGGCTGCTGCGTTGCGAGCGGCACTGCGTGCAATCATCAATTGCGCTGGCGTTTGCCGCGTGGACCGGAATTCAAAGAGCCGGCGATTTTAGCCGTTGGGTGCGACCGCGCGGCGCTACGCCGACGCACCGACAGGCCGCCATCGCAGCGTCAGCGTCGAGCGGCGGCCATGCGGTGGCTGCGCGCAAGCGCGCGCGTCGAGGCCCAGACCCGGCACGAACACCAGCAGCTCGCCGGCATACAGCAGCGGGCCCTCGCGCTGCCATGCGGCAATGCCAGCGGCCTGGTATTGCTTTTTCAAACTGCGCGGCGTGCTGCGCGGCTGCGCCTGCCATTGCTCGCCGCCACTGCGCGCGACCGCGCGACACGCCTTGAGCTTGGATGCCGGCACGCCGCATCCGCTCGTGCGCGTGACTTCGAACGCGCCGCGCCAAGACGGCAGCTCGTACACGCCGGGTCGCGACAAGTTCAGCGTTTGCTCGCCAGGCGGGGCTGCGCGGCGCTCGTGCGTGGCGGTCAATTCGAGGCGGCCGCGATACAGGGCCAATTCGCGCGCAGGGTCGACCGGCCAGCGGGCGGCTGCGCCAGCGGGCAGCTCGACCATCAGGCGCTCGATCAAGGTCTCCGGCGCACCCCGTTCAAGGCTGGCCAGCAACCAGGCCCGCAGCGCGTTGTTGCGGCGCGCCTGCGTCAGCGCGCGCCAGCGGGCGACATCGAGCCGGCCGGCATCGTCGACCAGCTCGGCCAGGTCGGCCATCGCCACCTCGACGAGCAGCGCCTGCGCTTGCTGGGCACGGCGAGCCAGCGCAACCAGCGTGACCTCGGCGTCGGGAAACGCGCGCGTCAGTGCCGACCACACCTTTTCGCGCACGCGGCTGCGGGCGAAGCGCTCGTCGGCGTTCGACGCATCGTCGACGAAACGCAGCTTGTGCTGCCGCACATAGGCCTCGATGTCCTCGCGCGGCCGCTCGAGCCACGGCCGCAGCCACCAAATGCCGTCGCGCTGCACCGCGCGCGGCATCGCAGCCAGGCCGGCCGGACCGGCGCCGCGCAGCGCCTGCAGCAGCACGGTCTCGGCCTGGTCGCGCCGGTGGTGCGCCAGCAGGATGGCGCTGGCGCCCTGCTCGTGCGCCATGCGCGCGAGCGCGGTGCGGCGCTCGCGGCGCGCCCAAGCTTCGACACTTTCACCCTTGGCCGGCTTGCCCTGCAATCGAGTGGACACCAAGCGCACCGGCAGGCCCGCCTTGCTCCAGCGCTGGGTCTGCTGGTCGGCGAACTCGAGCCAGGCATCGGCCTCGCGCATCAGGCCGTGATGCACATGCAGCGCCACGACCTCGAGGCCCTGCTCGCGAGCGGCACGAACCGTGGCGTACAGCAGCGCCGTGGAGTCGCGGCCGGCGCTGTAGGCCACCGCCACCGGCGCGATCGCGGGTGTATCGGCGCTGCCTGCGGCAGCACCGATGCGCTCACCGCTCCTTGGTGTCGCTGAAGCGGCCGTAGGCCATCAGCCGCTCGTAGCGGCGTTTGAGCAGCGCCTTGGTGTCGAGGTCGGCCACCTGGCGCAGTGCATCGGCCAGGCCGCGCTTGAGCTGCGCGCTCATGTGCTTGGGATCGCGATGCGCACCGCCCACCGGCTCGTTGACGATCTTGTCGATCACGCCCAGCGCCTTCAGCCGGTGCGCGGTGATGCCCAGCGCCTCGGCGGCGTCGGATGCGCGCTCGGCGGTTTTCCACAGGATCGACGCGCAGCCTTCGGGCGAGATCACCGAATAGATCGAGAACTGCAGCATCACCACCTGGTCGGCCACGCTGATGGCCAACGCGCCACCGGAGCCGCCCTCGCCGATGATGGTGGTGATGATCGGCACCTGCAACTGGCTCATCTCGTAGATGTTGCGGCCGATCGCTTCCGACTGGCCGCGCTCCTCGGCGCCGATGCCCGGGTAGGCGCCCGGCGTGTCGACAAAAGTGAAAACAGGAAGGCCGAATTTCTCGGCCGTCTTCATCAGCCGCAGCGCCTTGCGGTAGCCCTCGGGCCGCGGCATGCCGAAGTTGCGCAGGCCGCGCTCCTTGGTGTCGCGCCCTTTCTGATGGCCGATCAGCATGCAGGCCTGGCCGTTCAAGCGCGCCAGGCCGCCGACGATCGACGCATCATCGGAATACGCGCGATCACCGTGCAGCTCCACGAAGTCGGTGAAGATCTCGTTGGCGTAGTCCAGCGTGTACGGCCGCTGCGGGTGGCGCGCGATCTGCGTCACCTGCCACGGGGTGAGGCTGGCGTAGATGTCCTTGGTGAGCTGCAGGCTCTTCTTGTCGAGGCGGTCGATCTCTTCGGAGATGTCGACCGCCGACTCGTTTTGAACGTAGCGCAGCTCTTCGATCTTGGTTTCGAGCTCGGCGATCGGTTGCTCGAATTCGAGGAAATGTCGTTTGCTCATCGATGGCGTGTGGGGCTCGTTGGCGCGGGTGTCGCGCGGGGCCGCTGGCAAGCCGACTGAAGCGCCCTTTGGCGGGCGGCGGACACGGCGGGCTTGACGGCCATCAATAGTCCACGGGCAGCGGGTCGAGGCTGCGCCAAATGTACCACGT
>JBIODO010000394.1:0-4085 GCA_044445225.1 Burkholderiales bacterium | reverse complement strand
GGGTTAAGAATGTCCGCTTCTTCAAATGGCGACTGTTGCTTTGGGGCGGAAACGGACAACCAGAACTGGGGGCACAGGTGGGGGCATCTACTCTGCTGGCATTTCGAGAAATCGAGCATTGACGACACATAGTAATGATCTTTCGACTGCCACCGTCTCCGCCAGGACACAAGCAAGCGCGGGGCTCTCAGCCCCGTTTGCGTTTCCCACCCCCGCGTGTCGCGGCACGCGAATGTCGCAAGCGCCAGCGGCCACCGCAGCCGGCAGCAGCCACGAAGCGCGCCAAGCGATGTCAGCGCCGGTTCCGCAGCATCGGAACCAACGATGCGGCCGCGATGCACACGAGGCCAATCAACGCCGGCACTAGCAGCACCAAAAGGTCTATCAGCGTATCCATTGCGCTGCAACAGGGCAAAAACGATGCCGGCTTTGCCGATCTGCACGAAGGCGCCGCAGCAGCGGAAGGCACCCAAGCGATCTGGACCGTGTCGAATCAATCCTCCGGGCGTCTGAGCAGACGCATCCCGGGTCCGCGTTCGATGCCCGAGATCATTGACCCATATGGTTGGCCGTCCAGATATGGCACTCTTGGCTTCCCGGCGCCAGCTCGCACGGTGTGGCATTTGGCGGCGCTGGCAGGCCGCAGCCAGTCATCGCGCAGAGCACCACCATGACACGAGCGATCGCCGCCATTTGACCCCCGGGAAGGTTTGCGTCGGGCTCGGACAAGGGCCACGCACGCCAAGCGGTATAGCACTTGGGCGTTCCACATTGCCACCAAGGGCGGCGCGAGGTGCTCGAGCGGCGGCCAGTCGTGCCGAGCGAACCGAGGGTCTCAGGTAGGCTAGCGGCATGGCCACCGAGCACACGCACGATGTCGCCATCGTCGGCCTGGGCGCGATGGGCAGCGCGGCCGCGCTCGAACTGTCGCGCCGCGGCGCCGACGTGATCGGCTTCGACCGCTTCACGCCGCCGCACACCTTCGGCTCGTCGCATGGCGACACGCGGATCATCCGCGAGGCCTACTTCGAGCATCCGGTCTACGTGCCGATGGTGCAGCGGGCCTTCGAGCTGTGGCGTGAACTGGAGCGCCAGTCGGACACCGCGTTGCTGCAGCAGACCGGCGGCCTGATGATCGGTGAGCCGGGCAGCACGCTCGTCGAGGGTGCGCTGCGCAGTGCTCGCGAACATGGCCTGCAGCATGCGGTGTTGTCGGCGGGTGACATGCGCGCGCGCTTTCCGGCGCTGCATCCGCAGGGCGACATGGTGGGGATTTGGGAGCCACGCGCCGGCGTGTTGTCTGCGGAGGCCTGTGTCGCTGCCCAGCTCGGGCAGGCGCTGCACCGCGGCGCGACCTTGCGGTTCGACGAGCCGGTGAGCCGCTGGCAGGCCGCAGGCCACCACTACTTGGATGTCTTCACTGCGTTGGGCCGCTACCGGGCGCGGCAGCTGATCATCAGCGCCGGCGCGTGGGTGAATGCGTTGCTGCCGGGCCTGCGCTTGCCCTTTCGCATCGAGCGCCAGGTGCTGCATTGGTTCGAGCCCATCGGCGACGCCGCTGCGTTCATGCCGCAGCGCTGCCCGGTCCACCTTTGGCAGTTCGATGGCGAGCACTTCTTCTACGGCTTCCCCGACAGGGGTGCCGGCGTGAAGCTGGCGTTTCATCATGGCGGCGAGACCACCACCGCTGACGAGGAGCGCCGTGACGTGACGGTCGACGAGGTGACAGCGGTGCGCGCCGCGCTGCGGCGCTTCGTTCCCGCAGCCGACGGTCGCATCCTGGCGTCGACCGTGTGCCTCTACACCAACACGCCCGACGAACACTTCTGGATCGACCGCCATCCCGAGCAGAACAACGTGCTGCTCGCCAGCCCGTGCTCGGGGCACGGCTTCAAGTTTGCGCCGGTGGTCGGCGAGATCCTGGCCGACCTCGTCGAGCGCAGGCGTTCGCGCTTTGACCTCGGCCTGTTCCGCTGGCGATGAACGCGATGCTCGGCGACCAAGCGCACGTGGCGGCGTGCCTGCAACGGCTTGCTGAGCTGCTGGCGCCCGGAGGCGGCAACGTCGAAGACGTGCAGCGGCTCTCCGGCGGCGCGAGCCAGCAGACGTGGGCGTTTGACATCCGCGGTGGCGCGGGCAGCGTGCCACTCATCCTGCGCCGTGCGGCCGCCGGCGCCGGCGAGCGCGCCAAGATGACGGCGGGCCTGGAGGTCGAGGCGCGTTTGATTGCCGCCGCGAAGGCCGCAGGCGTGCCGGCGCCCGGCATCCGCCACGTGCTGCGCCCCGAGGACGGGCTTGGTCAGGGCTTCGTGATGGAGCGCTTGTCGGGCGAGACGCTGGGCCGCCGCATCGTGCGCGATGCCCGCTTCGCGGCGGCGCGCCGCGTGTTGGCTCGCCAGTGCGGTGAAGCGTTGGCGTGCATCCACGCGATGCCCACCACCGATCTGCCTAGCCTGCGGCTCGGTGGCCCAGCCGCCGAGCTGAAGGCTCAGATGGATCTGCACCGCAGCCACGGCACCGCACGTCCGGTCTTCGAGCTGGCATTCCAGTGGTTGCGCCGACATGGCCCAGACGACGTGCCGAGGCCGGTGCTCGTGCATGGCGACTTTCGCAACGGCAACCTGATGATTGGCGTTGGCGGCCTGGTGGGCGTGCTCGACTGGGAGCTGGCGCACCTGGGCGACCCGATGGAAGATCTGGGCTGGATGTGCGTCAACGCATGGCGCTTCGGCTGCACAGATCTGCCGGTGGGCGGGTTTGGCACCCGCGCAGACTTGTTCGAAGGCTACGCCGCCGCCGGCGGCCAAGTGAACGCGCAACGCGTGCACTACTGGGAGGTGATGGGCACGCTCAGGTGGGGCATCATCTGCGAAGCCATGGCCCACGCATGGCTCGCCGGGCACGAGCGCGACGTGGAGAAGGCCGCAATCGGCCGGCGCGCATCGGAGTCCGAGATCGACTTGCTGGCGCTGCTGGCGCCGCGTTGAACGTAGGCCACGATGCAAGACCGGCCCGCGCCACAGGAACTGCTCGAGGCCGTGGCCTCGTTCCTGCGCGAACAGGTGGTACCGGGTACCGCAGGCGGCGCGGCGGCGTTTCACGCCCGCGTGGCCGCCAATGCGCTCGACATCGCGCGCCGGCAGCTTGCGCTCGCGCCGGCCGCGCACGAGCGCGAGCATGCCGCGCTGGTGAAGCTGCTCGGCGCCGACGCGGCCGACGATCTGGGACAACTGAACCGGACCCTTTGCGAGCGTATCGCGCGCGGCGTGATGGACCTCGACACGCCGGGCCTTGCCGCGTGTCTGTGGCAGATCACGCTCGACAAGCTTGCCGTGGACCAGCCGGGCTACGAGACCTACGTGCGAACCCTGCGCGGTGCCGAACCCCACCAAGAGGAGCGTTGACCCATGGACTTCGACCTGCCCGCCGATTTGACCGCGTACCTGGGCGAGCTCGATGCATTCATCGAGCGCGAGATCGTGCCGCTGCAGGCCGAGGACGACAACGAGCGCTTCTTCGATCACCGCCGCGAATGGGCGCGCACCGACTTCGACAACCAGGGGCTGCCGCGCCTCGAGTGGGAGGCGCTGATGGTCGAGGCGCGGCGGCGCGCCGATCGTGCCGGCCATCTGCGATTTGGCTTGCCTGCCGAGTACGGCGGCCGCGACGGCAGCCACCTGTGGATGGCGGTGATCCGCGAGCACCTCGCGGCTAAGGGCCTGGGCCTGCACAACGATCTGCAGACCGAGCACTCGATCGTGGCCAACAACCCGCTCGTGCTCGCGATCCGCGACTTCGGTACGCCGGCGCAGCGCGAGACGTTCATCCCCGGCATGCTCGACGAAACACTGCGCCTGGCGTTCGGCCTCACCGAGCCTGCACACGGGTCGGATGCCACGCACATGGACACGCGCGCAGTGCGCCACGCGCGCGAAGGGCGCACCGGGTGGCTCATCGATGGCGAGAAGATGTGGACCACCGGCATGCACGTGGCCACGCACTGCGTGGTGTTCGCGCGCACCAGCGGGCAAGCGGGGCAAGCGCGTGGCATCAGCGCTTTCATGGTGCCGGCCAAAGCCGACGGC
>JBIODO010000393.1:0-4086 GCA_044445225.1 Burkholderiales bacterium | reverse complement strand
TATAGCAACGGCCACGCGCGCCAGCCCAGCTACCAGCAGGTCTGCGAAGGTGGCACCGGACATGCAGAGGTCGTGAAGCTGGAGTTCGACAACGCGACGATCTCTTTGCGCGAGGTGCTGGAGATCTTCTTCTCGATCCATGATCCGACCACGCTGAACCGGCAAGGCAACGACGTCGGCTCGCAATACCGCTCGGGCATCTACTACCACGACGAGGCCCAGCGGGCGCTCGCGCAATCGGTGATCGAAGAGGTGAATGCCGAGCTCAAGGGGCGCGTCGTCACCGAGCTGAAACCACTCGACAACTATTGGCCTGCAGAGGCCTATCACCAACACTATTTCGAGCGCAATCCGAACCAGGGCTATTGCGCGTTCGTGGTCGGCCCCAAGGTCGCGAAGTTCCGCAAGACCTTCGCGTCGCGGCTGCGCAAGGCCTGAATGTGTTGTCGCTGCGCGGGCTCAGCCACAGCTATCCTGGCGCGACGAGGCTCACGTTTCCCGACTTCGAGGCCAGGGTGCCGCACCGGTGGTGTTGCTTGGGCCCTCGGGGAGCGGCAAATCCACGCTGATCGCATTCGCAGCCGGCCCGCTCGATGTGCAGCAGGGCTCGTTGCATGTGGCCGGGGTCGAGCTGTGGGCATGGCTGCGGCGGCGCGCGATGCCTGGCCGGGCCTGAGGGGGGGTTGGTCGAGGTGCGCAGCAGCACGCGGGTGAAGTACACGCTCGACCCGTGGTCGAGGGCCGCCTTGCGGTGTTGAGCAGCGACCCCTATGGGCTGCTCTACCGCATCGTCGACGTGGCGCCCGCGCAACCCTGAGCCGGGAGCCGATCAAGGCGCCAGCCGCTGGCGCAGCCAGCTCCCCGCCTCCAGGCTGTAGCGCACGCGATCGTGCAGGCGGCTGCGGCGACCTTGCCAGAACTCCAAGCGATCGGGAACCAAGCGGTAGCCGCCCCAGTGCGGCGGGCGCGGTGGTTTCAGGCCGTGGCGCGCAGCGGCTTTGGCGGCATTGGCCACCAGCACCGCACGCGAGGTGATCGGCTGGCTCTGGGGCGACGCCCAAGCCCCTATTCGCGAGTCGAGTGGACGCGTGGCGTAGTAGGCATCGGATTCCTCGGCGGAGACCTTCTCGACCGAGCCCTCGATGCGCACCACACGCTCGAGTTCGACCCAATGGAATTGCAGCGCCGCGTGCGGCTCGTGCGCCAGCTCGCGGCCCTTGCGGCTGTCGTAGTTGGTGTACCAGACCAAGCCCCGGGCATCGAGCCCCTTGATCAGCACGATGCGCGTCGACGGGCGGCCATCTGCGCCCACGGTGGCCAGCGTCATCGCGTTGGGCTCGGGCAGCTGCGCTTTGATGGCCTGCTCGAGCCAGGTTTCGAACTGACGCAGCGGGTCATCGGCGCACGACGCCTCGTCGAGCTCGTCGCGCTCATAGCTTTTGCGCAGTTCGGCCAACGCCGCCTTATCCATGCAGGCAGTATGCACGTTGGCAACATGTTGGGACTGCACCCTACGTGGAACGCCCTAAGTGAAGCTACCACTGTTTTTCGATATCGGTGTTGACACGATGCTTCGAGTGTTTGCAGGCGGCGCGGGCCTTGGTGGGGAAGGCACTGCGCGCAGGCAAGGCGACGACAATGAAGAAGCCCCCAACCGTCATCGTGTTGGCTGCAGGCCGTGGCAGCCGATTCAAGGCGCCTGACCACAAACTGCTGCAGGCGTTCGGGTCCTCCACCGTATTGGGCACCGCGCTCGAGCACGCCATCGAAACCGGCCTGCAACTGCGGGTGGTCACCACCGCGGCGGTCAGCGCCGAGGCGCGCCGCCATGTGGCGCAGCGCGACATCGTCGAGTTGCCAGCGGTCACTGGCCACAGCGACGAGACCTTGGGCATGGGCTTTTCCATCGCCAGCGGCGTGGCCGCCAGTGCCGACGCCGGTGGCTGGCTGATCCTGCCCGGCGACATGCCATCGTTGAAGCCGACCACTCTGCTGGCCGTGGCTGCGCAGTTGCCGCAGCACGCGGTGGTCTACGCACAGCACATCGGGCGCCGCGGCCACCCGGTGGGTTTTGCGTCGGAGTTGTATTCCGAACTCGTGCAATTGTCGGGAGACGAGGGTGCGCGCCGCCTGGTGGCGCGTTACCCGTCATTCGGTGTCGAGGTCGACGATCCCGGCGTCCTGATCGATGTCGACACGCTCGACGACCTGGCGGCACTGCACGCCCCCGCAGCGCCGAGCGCACCCAATCGGCCGCGCGCCCGCCACTGAAGCGCGCGTTCGCGCGGTCACTCGGCCGCGGCGGGTTCGCCAGGCAGGCCGAACAGCGAATGCATGGCATCGCGCACCTGATCGCTGACCATCGCCTGCGCGTTGTGGTGCGTGCCGTTGTTGGCAAGGATGAAGCGCTTGGGCTCGCGTGCGCGGTCGTACAAGGCGCGGCCGAGCGCCGGCTGGATCATCCGATCCTGCGCGCCATGCACCACCAGCACCGGCGAGCCGACCTCGGCAATGCGCTGCGCAGCGTCGAAGCGCTGAGTGATCAGCGGCCCCAACGGCAGCCAGCCGAATCGCATCGTCGCGAAAACATCGGGCACCGACGTGAAGCCGCCTTCGATCACCACGCCGGCCTCGTCGTCGACCTCGGCGGCCAGGTGAACCGCGATTGCACTGCCCAGCGAATGGCCGTAGATCACCCGTTGCTGCTTCGGCTGCTGCTGGCGCAGCCAGTCCCATGCCGCGCGGGCATCCTCGTAGGCGGTGGTCTCGGAGGGCAGCGCATCGGTGCTGAGGCCGAAGCCTCGGTAGTCGATGCCCAGCACCGACACCCCCATCGCGTGCAGTCGGCGCATGCGAAACGAGCTGCTCGTCACGCCCCAGCGCGCGCCGTGCAGGTACAGCATCACCGGCGCATCGGGGTTGGCCTGCGGAAGCCACAGCGCGTGCAGCTTCACCGGCGCGTCGGCACCTGGCGGCGTGAACTCGATCCAGCGGTCTTGCATGCCATCGGCGACGGCCGTAGCGCCGTGCCAGTTGTCTTTGCTGGGCTGGAAGATCCACTTGCGCTGCTGCTCGTCGAGGGTTGCGCAGCCTGCCAGCACCAGCATCCATGCGGCCAGCACCGCGCCGAACCAGCGCATCCGTTTGCCTCGCATCGCCGTCTCCGAGTCATCGACCGCGCAAAAACAGCGCGTCGAGCTCCTTCAACGTCACTTGGCGCCAGGTCGGACGTCCGTGGTTGCACTGATCCGCCCGCTCGGTGGCCTCCATCTGGCGCAGCAGCGCGTTCATTTCGTCGATTGTCAGCCGCCGATTGGCGCGCACGGCGGCGTGGCAGGCCATCGTGGCCAGCAGGTCGTCGCGCGCGCGCTGCACCACGTGGCTCGAATCGGTGTGCTCGAGCTCGGCAAGCACCGCGCGCGTCAGCTCCACCAGGTCGGCGTCGGGCAACGCGGCAGGGCGGCTTCGAATGGCCAGCGTGTGGGCGGTCAGCGGCGTGACATCGAGCCCCAGCGCCGCCAGCGCCTCGGGGTTGGATTGCGCGGTGGCCATCTCGGCGGGCGAGGCGGTCAGCGCCATCGGCACCAGCAGCGGTTGCGCTTGCAACGCGGCTGCGCCGCGCGACTTGAGTTGCTCGTAGACGATGCGTTCGTGCGCGGCGTGCATGTCCACGATCACCAGGCCGTGTGCGTTCTCGGCCAGCACGAAGGCGCCCCCGATTTGCGCCAGCGCGCGCCCCAATGGCCAGGTGTCCGGATCGGCCGCGGCCTGAGTGGCAGCCGGCGCCGCGGACTGCCATGGCGGCAGCGGCTCGAATGCCTGCAGTCGGGTGGCCAACGGCAGACCCAGCGAGGCCTGCGTGCGACGCGGCATGAAGGGCGAGGCGCCGCCATCGGTGGGCGCCGCGCTGACCGGCTGCGAATACGCGGTGTCGCCATGCAGGTCGCCGCTGCGTGGCAATGCCAGCGTGGCCTCCACTGCATGCAGCACGGCCTGGTGCAGCGCCCGGCCGTCGCGAAAGCGCACCTCGACCTTGGTGGGATGCACGTTGACATCGACCAGCGACGGCGCAATGCGCAGGAACAG
>JBIODO010000392.1:0-4086 GCA_044445225.1 Burkholderiales bacterium | reverse complement strand
CGAAGACCATGTCCAGCGCGACCGCGCCGGCCACGTGCTGGCGCACCTGTTCAACCACCAGACGCACCACCGCGGCCAGGCGCATGCGATGCTGTCGAGCACCGCGATCAAACCGCCGCAGCTCGACGAATTCATGATGCCGAGCGAGGCCCATCTGCGCGCAGCCGACTTGGCGGCGCTCGGGTGGAGCGAGCGCGCGGTCTACGACTGACCGCCGCGCCGGCCGCCGCGAGCTGCGGGCTCGCTTTGACAGCCCTGCCCTTGTTGCTTGGGCAGCAGGTAGGGCCAACCCACGTCCGGTTGCTGGCCCTGTACGAGGCCGCGCAGCAGCGGCGACTGCTGCGCCTGCAGGGCCGGTTGTGATCGGCACAGCGCGGCGGCCAGCAGGTGCAGCGCTTCGTCCTGCGGGCGTGGCGGCGCACCTGTGGCCACCAAGAAAGTGGTCACGGACAGGCGCGGCCGCTCAGCGGGTGTGCGCCGCGTCAGCGAGAACGCCGGCATGGCCGTCACCTTACTCAGGTCTACGCGGTCGATCGTCAATTCACGCAGCTGGCGTCGCACGTCCGGCGGCAGCTGCGCCAACAGCGGCGACTCCGAGACCACGACCATGGCGTCGATCGGGCCACCGCGACGCAGCAGCTGCTGCAGCGCCTGCGCGACATCACGCTCGTCTGTGGCTGCGGCCGGCAGCGGCACGCCGAACAGCTGCTGGTACAGCGCACGCACGGTGTTCGCACGCGCGCCGTTGCTGCGGCCAATGTTCAGCCGCAGTCCCCGGATCTCGCGCACGTAGTCCCAGCGCGCGTCATTGCGCACCACCACCTGGACTTGTTCGGTGAACAACGGCGCCACCACCTGCAGGGGTGCGGCGCTGGCGCCGCGCGCGGCCAGCAGCGCATCGGTACGGCGCAGCGCCAACATGGGCGGGTCGCCCGGCGCGGCAGGCCTGAGATCGAGACTGGCTGGAGCCGCAACCTGGCGAGTCAATGCCTCGAACATCGGCGCGGCGGAATCGGCCTCGAGCGGCAACATGTAGGTGAGCGTGTTGACCGCTGCTGGGCTGGGCGGTGCAGCGCGCTGAGCGGTGGGCGGTGCGACGGCTCGCGCGGTGGGCGTTGTCGCGGGGGGCGCCACGAGCGGCGCAGTGGGCGGTGCAGCCGCCTGTGCTGCCGGTGGCGTGGCGGGTGCGGCGATCGGTGGTTCGGTGGCAGGCGGGCTCGGTGGGGGCGCGCGCGTCGAGGCTTGGGCCGGTGCGCGTGGCGCCGGATCGATGCGCTGCATGTCAGGAATCCAGTGTGCTGCCATCCACGCCATGGTGATCAGTGCAGCCATCACCACCCCAAGGCCCAGCAACGCCGGCCAGCGTGAGTGTGCGGTGTCCATCCGTCGCCAGGCGGCCACGTTCGTCTCGGTGAGCCACGGCGGCACCGGTGCCTCGCCCGCCCGCTCAGCGGATAGCCGGTCGGCTCTTGCCGCCGCAGTGCTGCGCACGGGTGGCGCGGCGAAGGCCGCTGCTTCGGGGCAGGCCGCCCCCACGGGGGTGGCCGCGGACGTCGCGCTGGCTGCCCGGTGGGGCGTGGCAGCCGGTGCAGCGGTCGTTGCGGCGGGCGACGCGGACGCGGCCTCTGCGCTTGGGTCGACCGGTGCGTCGTCGAGCACCAGATCGAGCGCCCAATCCGCATCGTCGCCGGGCGACGCTGACTCGTCGCTGCCAAGCGACGAGTCGATATCGGTGTCGCTCCACGGCCCGGCGACATCGGGTGCGTCGCTCGGCAGCCGCAGGACATCGGCAGCGACGTCCGTGAGCCACGGCGGGTAGCGCGCAAGCGATCCTTGCGCAGCTTCGTCGATCACCATCAGCACGTGTGCCGGCACTGTCGCATCCGCAATGCACGCGGCCAGTTCACGATCGAAGGCTTCGACGTCCAGCCGGTGCGCAGGTTCGGCGAGGTGGCGTTCGAACGCATCGAGCACCAGCAGCACCGTGGTGTTGCGTTGGCCGCCGATCGCCCGCAGTGCTTCGGCCAGCGTCGGCGGCGGGCCATCCGGTGCCGCGTTCTGCAGTTCGGCGATGCGCTCGTGCAGCGCGCGCAGTGGCAACTTGCCCCAGCCATCGAAGCGAATGGCCACGGCGCGGCGCTCCCCTGGCCGATGTTGGCGCAACCGTGGCATCAGACCGCGGCGAACCATACCGTCGCGTTGCGGTCCCGCGGCGCCGCACAGCAGAGTCAACCGCTTGCTGCTGAGCGCGCTGATCAGCAAGTCGGGATGCCAGAGGGAGAATGTCGGTGGCGAAGATGCCATGGTCGTGATCGGCTGGCGATCTTGTCAGCCGCTGCCAGCAGCGAGCAAACGCGGTGCCCGCCGCCCCTGCTTGCGCAGGGGTCAGCGCGGGGTCCCGCCGACCGGATCGCGGTGGATCTCTCAGGCCGATCGCGCCGCGCGGGTGCCGCCGCTCTCGCGGGGCTGTGCACCGGCGCGCGCGCGCGCTTGCAGCCGCAGGTGGTCGATCAACAGCCGGGGGGTGGCCGACTGCGCCGCGTCGGCGCGCGAGCAGATCACGAAGCGCCGCACGGCCCAGGGTTCGGCCAGCGGCACCATCGTCAGGCCCGAGGCGCTGACGTGCGGCGCAGTCGCCTCGCGCGGCAGCACGGCGATGCCCAAACCGGCGCAAACGATGCGACATGCGGCGTCGAGGCTGGACACCTGGATGCGGTGCGCCAGCGTGCGCCCGAGCAGCGCCGCCTGCCGCCTGAGCATCGCGTCCATCGTGCCGCCGGGGGCCAGGCCGATGCTCACTTCGTCGAGCGTGTCGACGAATCGAACCCGCTTGCGGGTGGCCAAGCGGTGCGATGGATGCACCGCCACGCACAGGTGGTCGAAGCGGTAGGGCACGGTGCGCAGGCCGCTCAAGTCGAGAGCGTCCCACAACACACCGAGGTCGGCCGCGCCTTCGCGCACGTTGCGCACCACCTCCGGGCTCACGCGCTCGTCGAGGCTCACCCGCACCGCCTGGTAGCGCGCCAGGAACGATGCGATGTCGTCGGGCAGTTGCTCGGCCAGCACCGACAGGCTCGCCACCACGCGCACGCTGCCGTGGGCGCCGGTGGCGAACTCGCTCAGCTCGGCGTGCAGCCGCTCCATGCTGCCCAGCAGCTCGTGCGAGCGCCGCAGCAACGCCTCGCCCGCCGCTGTGGGCACGATGCCGCGGCGTCCGCGCACCAGCAGCGCGGTGCCCACCGCTTGCTCGAGCGCCGCGATGCGTTTGCTCACCGCCGAGGCCACGATGGCTTCGCGCGCCGCCGCGCGCGCGATGTTGCGCTCCTCGCAGACAGCGACGAACAGGCGCAGCGTCACGGGGTCGAGCGTGCGTCGCATCGGAGTCGGTGGACTGGAATGAGGGCGGCGATTGTGGCATGCCGGATCGGAACGGCATCGCTTCCAAAATACCGCTGGCGCCGCCGATCGGAATGTCTACAGTCACGGGCTCATGACGGCCTCCACCACCAACACTCACGTGCCGGTGACCGTGCGCGAAGTCGGCCTGCGCGACGGCCTGCAGATCCTGCCGCGCACAGTGCCCACCGCCGACAAGCTGCAATGGATCCGCGGCGCCTTTGAGGCCGGGCTGCGCGAGCTCGAGGTCGGCTCGTTCGTGCCGCCCAAGCTGATGCCGCAGCTGGCCGATACCGCCGAGCTGGTGGCGTTCGCCAGTACGCTGCCGGGCCTGCTGCCGTCGGTGCTGGTGCCCAACTTGAAGGGCGCCGAGCGCGCGATCGACTCGGGCGCGCACGCGATGCTGCTGCCGCTGTCGGCCAGCCATGCGCACAGCCTGGCCAACCTGCGCAAGACGCCCGACGAGGCGGTGCAAGAGTTGCGCCGCATCGTCGACCTGCGCGACGCCAGGGGCTCGCGCTGCCTGGTCGAGGTGGGCATCTCCACCGCGTTCGGATGCACGATCCAGGGCCGCGTCGAGCCGTCGGAAGTGCTGCGGCTGGTGCGTGCGGCCGTCGACGCTGGCGCCGACCGCATCGGCCTGGCCGACACCGTGGGCTACGCCGATCCGTTGCAGGTGGGTACGCTGTT
>JBIODO010000391.1:0-4088 GCA_044445225.1 Burkholderiales bacterium | reverse complement strand
GACATCATCGTCAACAACGCCGGCTACACCTGGGACAACGTGATCCAGAAGATGACCGACGAGCAGTGGTACGCGATGATCGACTGCCACCTGACGGCGCCGTTTCGCATCCTGCGCGCCGCGCAGCCGGTGATCCGCCGCCTGAGCAAGACCGAATCCGAAGCCGGCCAGCGCGTGGTGCGCAAAGTGGTCAACATCTCGTCGATGGCGGGCCTGTTCGGCAACGCCGGCCAGAGCAACTACTCCACCGCCAAGGCGGGCATCGTCGGCATGACGCAGACCCTGGCCAAGGAGTGGGGCCGCATGAACGTCACCGTCAACTGCGTGGCCTACGGTTTCATCAAGACGCGGCTGACCAGCAGCGCGGCGGGCGAGTCCACCGCCAACATCGAGGGCCGCGAGATCAAGGTCGGCGTCAATCCGGATCTGCTGGCGATGATGGAGAAGACCATTCCGCTCGGGCGCGGCGGCACGCCCGACGAAGCCGCGGGCGCGGTGTATTTGTTCTGCATCCCCGAGTCCGACTACGTGAGCGGCCAGACGCTGATGTGCAGCGGCGGCCTCACCGGGATCTGAGCCATGTTGCCGCGACTGCACCGCCATCCCTGGATGGACGAAGAGATCGAAGCCTTTCGCGAGCAGGTGCGCCGCTATGTGGCGGGCGAGCTGTCGCCTTCGCTGGACAAGTGGCGCCGCCAGGGCTTCATTCCGCGCTCGGTGTGGCGTCCGTTCGGGCAGATGGGCTTCTTGTTGCCCGAACTCGACGAAGGCTACGGTGGTGCCGGCGCGTCGCTGGCCTATCAGCTGGTGGTGCAGGACGAGCTGGCCCGCGCCGAGGTGCCGGCCAACACCGCGGTGCACACGATCGCCGCGCACTACATCCGCGACTACGGCACCGAGGCACAGAAGCGGCGTTGGCTGCCCAAGCTCGCCAGCGGCGAGCTGCTGGCCGGCATCGCGCTCACCGAGCCGGGTTGCGGCTCTGACCTGAAGTCGCTGCGCACCCGCGCGCGGCGCGATGGTGACGACTACGTGATCGACGGCGCCAAGACCTTCATCACCAACGGCTTCACCGCCAACCTGCTGGTGGTGGCCGTGCGCACCGGCGACGCCGGCAGCCGCGGCGTGTCGCTGATCGTGCTGGAGACCGAGAACCTGCACGGCTTCCGTGTCGGCCGACGGCTCGAGAAGCTGGGCCAGCACGCCTCCGACACCGCGGAGCTGTTCTTCGACGAGGTGCGCGTGCCGGCCGGCCATCTGCTCGGCGAGAAGGAGGGCGACGGCTTCGTGCAGCTGATGAGCCAGCTGCCGTACGAGCGCCTGCTGCTGTGCGTTCCGGCCGCTGCGGTGATCGAGCGCGCGGTGGAGCTGACGGTGGAGTACACGCAGCAGCGCAAGGCCTTCGGCCAATCGGTGGCGGATTTTCAGAACACGCGCTTCAAGCTCGCCGAGTGCGCCACGCTGGCCCACGTGGTGCGCACCTTCATCAACGACTGCACGCAGCGCCTGCTCGACGGCACGCTCGACGACGAGGCCGCCTACATGGCCAAGTGGTGGTGCACCGAGCAGCAGGGCAAGGTCACCGATGAGTGCGTGCAGCTGTTCGGCGGCTACGGCTACATGGCCGAGTACCCGATCGCGCGCCTGTACGCCGATGCCCGCGTGCAGCTCATCTACGGCGGCACCACCGAGATCATGAAAGACCTGATCGCGCGGAAGCTGTTCGCATGAAGCCGCCACTGCAAGGAATCAAGGTCATCGAGTTCGAAGGCATCGGCCCGGGCCCGCTGGCCGGCCGCATGCTGGCCGACATGGGCGCCGAGGTCACCGTGATCGCGCGACCGCAAAAGGGGGCCGTCAACGAGCGGCTCGGTGGACAGGGCGAGAGCCCGATGCGCCGCGGCAAACGCGTCGCCGTGCTCGACTTGAAGCAACCCGCCGCTGTGGCCGACGCGATGGCACTGGTGGCCGCCGCCGACGCGCTGATCGAGGGCAACCGCCCCGGCGTGATGGAGCGGCTCGAACTCGGGCCGGCCGACTGTGCCGCGCGCAACCCGAAGCTGGTCTACGGTCGCATGACAGGCTGGGGTCAGAGCGGGCCGCTGGCCCAGGCCGCCGGGCATGACCTCAACTACGTCGCATTGACGGGGCTGCTGTCGCTGTCGGCACACCCCGGTCGACGACCGATGGTGCCGCCCACCGTGATCGGCGACGCCGCCGGTGCGCTCGGCTTGGCGTTCGGCATCGCCTGCGCTTTGCTCGATGCGCGTACCAGTGGCCACGGTCGCGTCGTCGACGGCGCCATCGTCGACGTGGTGGCGATGCTCGGCGGCATTGCGCAGATGGTGCGCGCCAGCGGCCAGCTCGACGGGCCCGAGCCGAGCCCGTTCCACGACTCGCCGTTCTACGACACCTATGCCTGCGCCGATGGTCGCTTCATCACGCTCGGTGCGCTGGAGCCGCAGTTCTATGCGCTGCTGCTCGACAAGCTCGGGCTGGCCGACGTCGATCCGGCCGCGCAGTACGACAAGGCAAGCTGGCCTTCGCTGAAGGCGCGCTTCGCAGCGCTGTTCGCGAGCAAGCCGCGCGCGCATTGGTGCGAGCTGCTCGAAGGCAGCGACGTGTGTTTCGCACCCGTACTGAGCCTGGCCGAAGCGGCCCGCCATCCGCACAACGTGGCGCGCTGCATCTACCGCACCGGCGCCGACGGTGCGATCGAGGTGGCTGCGGCGCCGCGCTTCCAAGCGCTGGTCGGCAGCGCATGAATTCGTTGGTCAGGCTCAGTGGGTGGAGCCGCCATGCATCTCGACACGTTCACTTGCCAGAATCCTGACTAGCGCGTGGCCTCGAGCTTGCGCTGATTCGCGAGTAGCGAGTGCGGCTCGCAACCACATCCGGCGAAATACCGAGGGATCAGCCAGCCATCCTCTTGATAGTCCCGGAGAGCGGCCGCTATTTGAGCCAGCGAAATCCGCTCTCGGTCGAATTGGCGCGCCCGGCGCGGATCGAACGCGCGACCCCTGGCTTCGGAGGCCAGTACTCTATCCACTGAGCTACGGGCGCAGTGCGACGCGCGGGCTCATGCGGCGCATCACAAAGGAGCGCGGGATTCTATCAGCGGCCCTCTGAGCGAAGTGGCGCTGCTGAGGCCCGCTGATAGAATCGCCCGGTTTTGCCCGGCGGGCGCTTGCTCATGCCAGCTCCGCGTGCACCACGAGCCTCCAGAAGGTCATTGATCCATGAGTGACGCCACGCATTCCGACCCCGACTCGCACGAGGGCCTGATCCGCACGCCGAAGCAGCTGGTCGTGGTGCTGGTCGCGTCGTTCGTGCTGCCGGTGATCATCATCATCATGCTGATCAACTTCGTGGCATGGGACAGCAAGCCGGCCGCCGGCAGCGACGGCCTCACCGCCGAGGCGGTGGCGCGGCGCATCCAACCGGTGGGTGTGTCCGACTACAAGGACGTCAACGACGCCAAGTCGATGAAGACCGGCGAGCAGGTATTCCAGGCGCAATGCACGGCGTGCCACACCAGCGGTGCGGTGGGTGCACCGAAGATCGGTGACGAGGCGGCGTGGGCCCCGCGCATCAAGACCGGCTATGACGCGTTGATCGGTTCCGTGCTCAAGGGCAAGGGCAACATGCCGTCGCAAAGCGGCGGCGACTTCTCCGAGTTCGAGATCGGCCGTGCAGTGGTCTTCATGGCCAACAAAGGCGGCGCCAAGTTCGACGAACCCAAGCCGCCCGCGGCTGCCGCCAGCGCGGCGAAATAACAAGCGTTTCGCGCGCCCCTGGCGCGATCTTGTCGGTGCACCGGGTGCCGGCCGCGTCCGTGCGCTTGATCCTCAGAACGCCCACGCCGCTGCGAGCACGCCGACGCGGCGTTGCGGCAATTGTGCGAACAGCGAGTTCGCAGGTCCGCCATACGCGCGCCATGCTGCATTGAGCCGCAGCCGATCGCCCTGCCACTGCACCCCGAGCGTGACGATGCGGCCGCGGTCGGCAGGCGTGACCAGCGCATCGGCCGACAGCAGCCAGTGGTCGGGTTGCCACGCCAGGCGCACGAACAGGTTGTCGCGCCGCAG
>JBIODO010000390.1:0-4100 GCA_044445225.1 Burkholderiales bacterium | reverse complement strand
GTGGCCGGGATGCGCAGCACGCGGCCGCGGTCGCTCACCACCAGCATCGGCACTGCATCGCCATTGGCCGCACGCGGTTGCAGCCGTTGCGCGACGCGCAGCAGCGCGGCCTGCAGGCGTTCGCGCCGCACCGGCTTGGTCAGGTAGTCGGTGGCCTCGAGTTCAAACGCGCGCAGCGCGTGCTCGCCGTGCGCGGTGACGAACACCACCGCTGGCGGCTGCGGCTGGTGGTGCAGCTCGTCGGCCAGGTGCAGCCCGTCCAGGCCCGGCATCGCGACGTCGAGCAGCACCACGTCGCAGGGGTTGTCGCGCAGCCATTGCAGCGCGCTGGCGCCGTCGGCCGCCTCGCCGGCGACCACGCAGCGCGGCTCGGTGCAGGCCTGCACCAGCGAGCGCAGGCGCGTGCGCGCAAACAACTCGTCGTCGACAATCATCACCGCCAGCGGTGCCGAACGATCGACTCCCGGCAATGCGCTACCCGGCGTGCTCATGCCATCTCCGAAGTCATATCGGCACCGTCACCCGCGCGTGGTATTGCCCGTCGGAGCTCCAGGTCTCCAGCGACGCGCCGAAGTCGTGCAACAGGCTCAGGCGCTCGCGCACATTGGCCAGCGCGATGCCGGCGCCCGGCACCGACGGCGTGTCGGGCAGGCTGTTGCTGATGACCACCTGGGCGCTGCCGTGCCGCGCCTTGATGCGCACTCGCACGATGCCGCCGCGCAGCGAGGTCTCGATGCCGTGGCGCACCGCGTTCTCCACCAGCGGCTGCAGCACCAGCGGCGGCACGCGGGCTTGCGATGTCGCAGGGTCGACCTCCCAGCTGATCGCCAGGCGCTCGCCGAAGCGCACCTGCTCAATGGCCAGATAGCGCTTGGCCAGATCAACCTCCTCGGCCAGCGTCACCGAGGCGCCCACTTCGGCCAGCGCCACGCGAAACAGCTGCGACAGGTCTTCGAGCACGCTTTCGGCGCGCTCGGGATCGATCTGCACCAGCGCCACCGCGGTGTTCAAGGCGTTGAACAAGAAGTGCGGGCGGATGCGCGATTGCAGCTCGGCCAGCCGCGCGCTGGCATCGGCCGGACGCGCACTGCGCGCGCGCTGGTCGAGCCACACCCACACCAGCGAGGCGAACGCCATGCCCACCAGCGCGGTGGTGAACAGCGGCCACGCGCCACCCGTGGCCATGCCCAGCGGCAGCAGCAGCGACCAACCCGCCACCGCCGTTGCGGCACCGATCAGCACCGCGGCCGCGGCGCGCTGCCACGGCGCGACACGCGCCCACAGCCGTTTGCCCGCACACACGACGGCCAACCACAACAGCGTGCCGGCGAGCGCCGGAAAGGCCAGCATCGCCATCTGGGCGATCCAGTGGGCCGCGCTGTTGGATGCCGCCAGTCCAGCCGCGGCGACGCCCACTTGCACGAACAGCACGACGCGCAGCACGAGTGTCGGCTGGCACAGATCGAACAGCTCGCTGACGCGCTCGACCTGGCGCGCGCGTGCGAGCTTGGGGTCTTCGAACTCGCTGACGTCGAACGACGTGTGGCCGCCCAACTCGCCGGGCCGCGTGGAGTTGGGCCACAGGCTGGTGGGCCGGCTCTCGTGCGGCTTGGTCGACGGTGCGGGCGTGGTCTGCTCGGTCATGGCGGCCCGGGGCGTGCCCGGTCGCTCAGAGGGTACGAGCCGATAATACGGGCTGATCCGCAGCGCGAGACGCCATGGCGCACAACCCGCTCGACAAGAAATCACAGGCCTGGTCCGCGCTGTTCTCCGAACCGATGGCTGCGCTGGTGCAGCGCTACACCGCCAGCGTGGGGTTCGACCACCGACTGTGGCGCGCCGACCTCGCCGGCAGCCTCGCGCACGCCCGAATGCTGGCGGCGCAGCAGGTGATCACGGCGCAAGACCTGGCCGACATCGAACGCGGCCTGGCGCAGATCGCGCAGGAGATCGAGCAAGGCCGCTTCCAGTGGAAGCTCGAGCTCGAAGATGTGCACCTGAACATCGAGGCGCGGCTCACGCAACTGGTGGGCGACGCGGGCAAGCGGTTGCATACCGGACGCTCGCGCAACGACCAGGTGGCCACCGACCTGCGGCTGTGGCTGCGCGGTGAGATCGACGCGTTGGCAACGTTGCTCACACAGATGCAAGAGGCACTGCTCGAGGTGGCCGCGGCCCACACCGAGACGGTGATGCCCGGTTTCACGCACCTGCAAGTGGCGCAGCCGGTGAGCTTTGCGCACCACCTGCTGGCCTACGTGGAGATGTTCGCGCGCGACGCCGACCGGCTGGCCGACGCGCGCCGCCGCACCAACCAGCTGCCGCTCGGCGCCGCGGCACTGGCCGGCACCAGCTACCCGCTGGACCGCGATGCGGCGGCGCGCGATCTCGGCTTCGACGGCGTGTGCGAGAACAGCCTCGACGCGGTGAGCGACCGCGACTTCGCAATCGAGTTTGCCGCCTTCGCGGCCATCGCGATGGTGCACGTGTCGCGTCTGGCCGAAGAGATCGTGCTGTGGATGAGCCAGAACTTCGGCTTCATCGATCTGGCGGATCGTTATTGCACCGGCTCGTCGATCATGCCGCAGAAGCGCAACCCCGACGTCGCCGAGTTGGCGCGTGGAAAAAGCGGCCGCGTGGTCGGCCACCTGATGGGCTTGATCACGCTGATGAAGGGCCAGCCGCTGGCCTACAACAAGGACAACCAGGAAGACAAGGAGCCGCTGTTCGACACCGTGGACACGCTGGGCGACACGCTACGCGTGATGGCCGAGATGGTGGCCGGACTGCGGGTCAAGCCCGACGCCATGCGTGCCGCCGCGCTGAAGGGCTACGCCACCGCCACCGACCTGGCCGACCACCTGGCCAAGAAAGGCGTGCCGTTTCGCGATGCCCACGAGGTGGTGGCCCATGCGGTGAAGCTCGCGCTGCAGCGTGGCGTTGACCTGGCCGATCTGCCGCTGGCCGAGTTGCGCGCGCTGCACCCGGCGATCGACGACGGCGCGCGCGCAGCGCTGACGCTGCAGGCGTCGCTGCAGTCGCGTGCGACGCAGGGTGGTACCGCGCCGCAACGGGTGCGCGAGCAGATCGAGCGGCACCGCAAGCGCCTGAGCTGACGGCTGGCGGCCGCGCGTCGGCCACGCGCAGTGCGAGGGCGGTAATTTTCGCGTGTCGCCCGAGCCCGCTGCGCCACACCGATTGCCCGCGGCGGTGCGGCGGCGTTATCTTCCGCATCGTGATGAGAATGCTGTCGCGCACGGGCCGTGGCGTCACGCCCAGTGCGCGTGCCGCGCCGGGCGCTGCCCTCGTGAACGAGACCGGCGACCGCTTCTACCGCCACCTCACGCAGGCGGTGTGCGCCGGCTACCTGGTCACCACGATCGGCATCTGTGCGGCAGCGACACTGTTCCTGCTGCACAGTCGCGACGAGCGCATCGAGGCAACCACCGCGCAGGCGCTCACGCTGACACGGGCGCTCGACGAGCACGTGCGGCGCACGCTCAGCGGGGTCGACATCGTGCTGGGCGTGGTCGCCGCCGACATCGTGGCGCGCGGCGGCGTCGACCGGATCCCGGAGCTCGGGCTGCACGACGATCTGAAGCGCAAGCTGGCACTGTTGCCGCAGGTCAGCTCGATGTTCGTCTACCGCAGCGATCTGCAACTGCATGCCGGCAGCGGCTTCTACCCGGTGCCGCGGGTCGATGGCAGCCAGCTGATGCACGTCAGCCCGCACCTGAGACCGACATCGACCTCGCTGCTGGTGAGCAAGCCACTGATGTCGCCGGTGGCCAAGCGGTGGACGATTCCGGCGACGCGCCGCATCACCGGCGCCGACGGCGCGCTGATCGGCGTCGTCGGCGCCGCCATCGACACCAGCCACTTCAACGCGTTCTACCGCGAGTTGGACCTGCCGCCGGGCGTCGGGCTGGCGCTGCTGCGCGACAGCGGCGAACTGTTGTTCCGCTTTCCGGAGATGGAGACGCTGCCACCGGGCACCGACATCTCGACGACGTCGCCGGTGTTCCGGCTGCCGCTGCCGCTGCAGCAACCGGCAACGCTGCGCTACCCGACCCAAGACGGCGTCGAGCGCCTCTTCACCT
>JBIODO010000389.1:0-4105 GCA_044445225.1 Burkholderiales bacterium | reverse complement strand
TGCTCGCGGTGCACGACACCACCACATCGAACTCGTGCAGCCGCTGCGGCATGTCGGCCAGCCGCATCGCCTCGGCGCCGAAGCGACCGGCGAGTTTCTCGCCGCGCTCCAGCGTGCGATTGGCCAGCGCCATCGACCGTGGCTGGCGCGCAGCGAAGTGCGTTGCCACCAGTTCGATCATCTCTCCGGCACCCACGAACAGCACCCGGGTGTCGCGCAGGTCTTCGAACAGCTGCGCCGCCAGACGCACCGATGCGGCTGCCATGCTGATCGAGTGCGCGCCGATCTCGGTGGACGTGCGCACCTCCTTGGCCACCGAAAACGAACGCTGGAACAACTGGTGCAGCGTGGTGCCCAGCGTTCCAGCGGCATCGGCCTCGCGCACGGCCTGCTTCATCTGGCCTAGGATCTGGGGCTCGCCCAACACCATCGAATCGAGGCCCGACGCCACCCGAAAGGCGTGCCGCGCCGCTTCGCGTCGCTCGCGCACGTAGGCGTGGGCCATCAACTGCTCGCCGCCGACACCCCCTTTTGCCGCCAGCCATTCGATGGTCGGGCGCACCAGCGCCGCCGGGTCGATGGCGACCGACGCCACGTACAACTCGGTGCGATTGCAAGTGGACAGCAACGCCGCCTCGGGCGTGGCGCTGATCAACGTCTCGCGCAGCGCGCGCAATGCGCCGGGCACCTGTTCCGATGCAAAGGCAAAGCGTTCGCGCAGCTCGACGGGTGCCGTGCCGTGGTTGAGTCCCAACGCGATCACGCTCATGGGAGTGAATTGTAAGATTGCCGCCGCTTAAGAGTATCGAGCAACCGCGGCTTCGAACGCGCGGCTTTGCGCGATCTCAAGACTTACGAATCGGCGCCGTGATGGATGCATTGCAACAGGTGTGGCATTGGGTGAACCTGCTGCTGCTGCCGTGCGGGCTGGCGGCGATCCATGCTGCGATGTGCAAGCTGTTGTGGCGGCGCGCGATGGCCCGCGTGAGTTGGTGGCACCTCGCCGGCTGGTGTGCCGCCGCAGCGCTGGCGGTCGACCTGGCCGGGTTCGCGTGGACCGGGCACGACGGCGCGATGCTCACCTATGGCGCGATCGTGGTCGCGCTGGCTGTCACCACGTGGCTGGTGGCGTTCGCGCCATGGCGGCGGCGTGCACTCGGCTGACGCGACGCTCAGGCCGCCAACGTTTCCGACAGCACCGGCTCGCCGCGCAGTGAATGCGGCAGCGCCTGCGTGATCGTCACGTCGATCATCTGCCCGACCAAGCGCGCGGGCCCCTTGAAGTTGACGATTCGGTTGCACTCGGTGCGGCCCATCAGCTCGCTGGCGTCCTTGCGGCTGCGGCCTTCCACCAGGATGCGTTGCCGGGTGCCGACGCGCGACTGTGAAATCGCCCGCGATTGGATTTCGAGCTGGGCCTGCAGCCGCTGCAGTCGAGCCAGCTTCTCGGTTTGCGGCGTGTCGTCGGGCAACGCCGCGGCGGGCGTGCCGGGCCGCGCGCTGAACACGAAACTGAAGCTCGAGTCGAACCCCACGTCCTCGACCAGGCGCATCAGCTGGTCGAAGTCGGCCGCCGTCTCCCCCGGGAAGCCGACGATGAAGTCCGACGACAGGCTGATGCCCGGCCGCACGCGGCGCAGCTTGCGCACCGTGCTCTTGTATTCGAGCACCGAGTAGCCGCGCTTCATCGCCGCGAGGATGCGGTCGCTGCCGTGCTGCACCGGCAGGTGCAGGTGGCTCACCAGTTGCGGCACACGCTCGTACACGTCGATCAGCCGCTGCGTGAACTCCTTGGGATGGCTGGTCGTGAAGCGGATGCGCTGCAGCCCCGGCAGCTCGGCGATGCACTCGATCAGCAGTGCAAAGTCAGCAATCTCCGATCCACCGCCCATCGCACCGCGATAGGCGTTGACGTTCTGGCCGAGCAGCGTGATCTCCATGACCCCTTGCTCGACCAGACCCGCCACCTCGGCCATCACGTCGTCCAACGGGCGACTCACCTCTTCGCCGCGGGTGTAGGGCACGACGCAATAGCTGCAGTACTTGGAGCAGCCTTCCATGATCGACACGAACGCGCTCGCGCCGTCGACGCGCGCTGGCGGCAGGTGGTCGAACTTCTCGATCTCGGGAAAGCTGATGTCGACCTGTGGCCGCCCAAGCGCGCGCCGCTGCTCGATCATTTGCGGCAACCGATGCAGCGTTTGCGGCCCGAACACCAGGTCGACATACGGCGCCCGCTCGACGATGGCGTGGCCCTCTTGGCTCGCCACACAGCCGCCGACTCCGATCAATACGCCCTTGCGCTTGAGGTGCTTGACACGCCCGAGGTCGGAGAAAACCTTCTCCTGCGCCTTCTCGCGCACCGAGCAGGTGTTGAACAGAATCAGGTCGGCCTGCTCCGGATCGGTCACCGTTTCGTAGCCCCCGTTGGTGCGCAGCACGTCGGCCATCTTGTCGGAGTCGTACTCGTTCATCTGGCACCCGAAAGTGCGGATGAAGACTTTCTTGGCGCTCGTCACGTCGAAACCTTAGGGCTTTGTCCAGACCTGCGCGATCGGATCGAACGACCAGGCTTTCGCATCCTTGGCGTTGGTCGGCCACGGCTGCTTCTTGCGCTCAGCATCGGTGAGGATCCACACGTCGAGCACCAGGCCCAGCGGGTCGAGCGTGTAGTTGACCACCGCGCGCTGACCCGCCAGCGCGCCCGACATCACCAGCAGGTTGTTGAGGCCACGGATGCGCGCACCCGGTGCCAGCCGCGCCGGCTGGCCGTTGAGCAGCACCTCAGGTGGCTGGCCGAAACCGAGCTCGCCGCGCAGCGCGGTGGCGGGGAAGTTTCTCTGCACGGCTTGTGCGAGCGCGCTGCCCGCCAGCACCAGTGCAAGGAACAACGCGGCGACACAGCGGGTCATGGTGTTCATCCAGCGGCCGTGACGGCCCGCCGATGCATTGCATCGGGCGAGCGCTGAAGGGTTGGTGGCGCTTCAGGGACTCGAACCCCGGACCTGCGGATTATGATTCCGTCGCTCTAACCGACTGAGCTAAAGCGCCCGAGCTGGCAATTATATCGATCGGTGCCACGGCAGCGGCATGCGCGCCGCAGCGCCGCGCAGCAACCATGTTCAGCCTTTTCCGCAAGAAGCCGGCCGATGCGCAGGTGGCGCCGGCCGGTACGCCGCTGGCAGTGCCCGATGAGTCGCGTGGCGCCGCCAGCGCCGCGTCGCAGACCGCTGTCGAGGGGGTGCCACAAGCACAGCGGCGCGGTTGGATCGAGCGGCTGCGCAGCGGGCTGCGCAAGACCGGCAGCAGCATCACCCAGGTGTTCAGTGCGGCGCGCATCGACGATGCGCTGTACGAAGAGCTCGAAGCAGCGTTGTTGATGGCCGACGCCGGACCGAATGCGACTCAACACCTGCTCGATGACCTGAAGCGGCGCGTGCGCGAGCACAACGCCCGTGAGCCCGCCGCTGTCAAGGCCCTCTTGGAAGATGCGCTTGCCGATCTGCTGCTGCCGCTGCAGCGGCCACTGGAGATCGGGCGCGCGGGTTGCACGGTGATGATGGTGGTGGGTGTCAATGGCGCTGGCAAGACCACCAGCATCGGCAAGCTGGCCTGTCATCTGGCCCAGGCGCAGCAAAAGGTGCTGCTGGCCGCGGCCGACACCTTTCGTGCCGCGGCGCGCGAGCAACTCGCGGTGTGGGCCGATCGGGTCGGCGCCGCGCGCAGTGCCGTCGAGATCGTCAGCCAGCAAGGCGGCGACCCGGCCGCAGTGACCTACGACGCCGTGGTGGCCGGCCGCTCGCGCGGCTGCGATGTGGTGATCGCCGACACTGCCGGCCGCCTGCCGACGCAACTGCACCTGATGGAGGAGCTGAAGAAGGTGCAACGAGTGATCGCCAAGGCCGACCCGCAGGCGCCGCACGAAGTGGTGCTGGTGGTCGACGGCAACACCGGCCAGAACGCGCTGGCACAGGTGCGCGCGTTCGACGCTGCGCTCGGCCTGACGGGGCTCATCGTCACCAAGCTCGACGGCACGGCCAAAGGCGGCGTGCTGGCCGCGATCGCCTTGTGGGCCCGCGAGCGTGCCGCGGCTCAGCCGGAGCAG
>JBIODO010000388.1:0-4107 GCA_044445225.1 Burkholderiales bacterium | reverse complement strand
TTCTGCTGCGGCTCAACGACCGCACCGTGCAGGCGCAGGCTGCCCGGCACGATGCGTTCGCCCGGCGGCTTGGCCGCATCCCAGCTGTAGTTGAAGCCACGCGACACCTGCAGCACGCGTGGCCGCGGCTGATTCAGCCACTGCTGTTCGAGGGCGCGCTGCAACTGCGCGCCGGTGAGCGTGAGGGTCACCAGGTTGTTGTAGAACGGTTGCACGGCAAACAGGTCTTCGTAGCGCACCAGGCCGTCAGCGTCGCCACTCAGCGCGGCGCGCAGGCCGCCCGGGTTCATCAGCGCGAGCTGCGCGCCGTCACCGGCGGTGGCCGCCAGTTGCGCGTCGGCCACCAGCTGGCCGACCGGCATCTCGCCGGCCGGGCTTTCGTCGCGGCTCAGCGGCGCGAAGGCGCGCCCGACCGTGCGCTTGGCCAGCGGCGCAGCCAGCCGCTCGTACTGCTCGATCAGTTGTGTCTGCGCCGGGTCCTTGGCGAAGCGGTCGTTGCGCACGATCAGGTTGTGCGCGCGCGCCTCGCGCACGTCGCCGCTGGCGGGGTCGAGCACGAGGTCGATCTCGGTGACCAGCGTGCCGTACTTGTCGGCGCTGGTCACCAGGCGCCCGGCGATGCGGCAGACGTAGGCGCGGTGGGTGTGGCCGCTGATCACGAGGTCAACCGCCGGGTCGAGCTGCTCGACGATGCGCACGATCGGCCCCGAGATACCCGGGCACTCGTCGTAGTCGCCGGTGGGCAGGCCGCCTTCGTGGATCAGCACGACGATCGCCTCGATGCCCTGGCGCTTGAGTTCGGGCACCAAGTCGTTGACCGTCTGCACCTCGTCGCGAAACTGCAGCCCCGCCACGCCCGCAGGCACCACGATCTGCGGCGTGTCCTTCAGCGTCAGGCCGATGAACGCAACCGGGATGCCCTGGAAGCGCTTGACGTGATAGGCCGGCAGCAGCGTCTGGCCGCTGAGGGTGTCGATCGTGCTCGCAGCCAGCCAGCGAAAGCGCGCGCCGGCAAACGGCTGCGGTCCCTTGCAGCCATCCACCGGGTGGCAGCCGCCGCGTTGCAGCCGCAGCAGCTCCGCACTGCCGTGGTCGAACTCGTGGTTGCCCACTGCGCTGACTTCCAGCCCCATCAGGCTCAAGGCCTCGACGGTGGGCTCGTCGTGGAACAGCGCCGAGGTCAGCGGGCTGGCGCCCACCAGGTCGCCGGCGGCGACGAAGATGTGGTTCGGATTCTTTGCGCGCAGTTCATTCATCGCGCTGGCCAGATGCTCGGCGCCGCCGGCAGCCACATTGACCGTCTTGCCCGCGTCCTGCGGATCGCGGATGCGAATACCGCCCTGCGGTGGCTTGAGATTGCCGTGGAAATCGTTGATCGCCAGGATCTTCACCTCCACCGGGGCCGTGGGGCGCGTGGACGCCGGCGCACAGCCGAGCAGCCACGCTGCGACCAACAAGGCGATGGCGAGACGGTGTCGCATGGATGAAGGCCTCAGCGCAGAATCCTGACGTGGCGCAAGTGTAGACACGCGCATCGGTGGCATCCTGCTTGTCAGGCTGCGGCCAGCACGGTGGGGTGTACTGGCGGCAGCGACGCAACAACCAAGGAGATTCAGCATGAGCAAGCGTGATGTGGTGGTATTGGGCGCAGCGCGATCGGCGATCGGCACGTTCGGCGGGTCGCTGGCCGACATCGAGCCAGCCGAACTGGCCGGCACCGTGATGAAGGCGGCCATCGAACGCTCCGGCGTCGACCCCAAGGTGATCAACTACGTGACGGTGGGCAACACCATCCCCACCGAGAGCCGTTTTCCCTACGTGGCACGCGTGGCCTCGATCCAGGCCGGGCTGCCGATGGACTCGGTGGCGATGTCGGTCAACCGCCTGTGCTCATCGGGCCTGCAGGGCATCGTGACCACCGCGCAGAACATCCTGCTCGGCGACTGTGACTACGGCATCGGCGGCGGCGTCGAGGTGATGAGCCGTGGGGCCTACCTCTCCACCTCGATGCGCAGCGGCGCACGCATGGGCGACAGCAAGATGATCGACAGCATGGTCGCCACGTTGACCGACCCGTTCGGCGTCGGCCACATGGGCATCACCGCCGAGAACCTGGCGGTCAAGTGGAAGATCACGCGCGAAGAGCAAGACGCGCTGGCGGTGCAGTCGCATCGCCGCGCCGCCGCGGCGATTGCCGAAGGGCGCTTCAAGTCGCAGATCGTGCCGATCGTCAAGCAGACCAGGAAGGGCGAGGTCACGTTCGACACCGACGAGCACGTGAAACCCGCGACCACGCTCGAGACGCTGGCCAAGATGAAACCGGCGTTCAAGAAAGACGGCACGGTGACGGCCGGCAACGCGTCGGGCATCAACGACGGCGCTGCGTTCTTCGTGCTGGCCGACGCCACGGTGGCGGCCGCCGCCGGCCACCAGCCGCTGGCGCGGCTGGTGTCGTACGCGGTGGCCGGCGTGTCCAACGAGATCATGGGCGAGGGCCCGATCCCGGCGTCGAAGCTGGCGCTCAAGAAGGGCGGCGTGCGGCTCGATCAGATGGACGTGATCGAGAGCAACGAGGCCTTCGCCGCGCAGGCGATCGCGGTGGCGCGCGGCCTCGAGCTCGACATGAACAAGACCAACCCCAACGGGGGCGCCATCGCGCTCGGGCACCCGATCGGCTGTTCCGGTGCGTTCCTCGCCACCAAGGCGTTGTACGAGCTCAAGCGCATCAACGGCCGCTACGCGTTGGTGACAATGTGCATCGGCGGTGGCCAGGGCATCGCGGCGGTGTTCGAGCGCCTCTAGACGGCGCGCGGTCGCTTGCACCGCGGCCGCATCAGTACGTGGTGCTCGATGGCTTGGTCGGTGCGCGAGGCGCGCCGGCCAGCACCGCCTCGATGTCGGCCAGCAAGCTGCTGGCGCCGATGCGAAAGCGCGCCGGCGTCAATGCGTCGGCGCCGAGCACGAGCGCCACCGCGTCGATGTAGAGCCTGGCGTCGGTCACGGTGCGGATGCCGCCTGAGGCCTTGAAGCCGACCCGCGACCGGGCCGATGCGTCGGATGCGATCACGCGCAGCATCATGCTGGCAGCCTGCGGCGTCGCGCTGACTGGCGATTTGCCGGTGCTGGTTTTCAGGAAGTCGGCGCCTTCGGCCAGCGCCAGGCGCGCCGCGCGCTCGATCGCCGCGTCATCGCGCAGCTCGCCGGTTTCGAGGATCACCTTCAATGTCAGGTTAGCGCTGCCACGCCGTGCGGCGCGCAGCACCGCCACGCACGCGGCCTCATCGCCGTCGAGCAACGCGCGGTACGGCAACACGACATCGACTTCGTGCGCGCCGGCTTGCACGATGGTGTCGACGTCGCGCTCGGTGCGCGCCACGTCGGCGGATCCATCCGGAAAGTTGGCCACCGCCGCCACCTTGACTGCCGGCGACACCCGCTCGCGCGCCAGCCGCGCGAACCGCGGCCACACGCACACTGCAGCGACCGCGCCGTGCCGGCCGGATGCACGTTCGCACAACGCATGCACGTCGGCCTCGGTGTCGCGGTCGTTCAGGCTGGTGAGATCCAGGCACGCCAGCGCGATGCGCGCGTCGTCGAGCATTGTGCGCATCGCCACGTCAGACCTCCAGTGCGCCGACGATCGCCTCGAGCAGCGGCACCGCGCCGGCCTGCGCCGCTTGCGCGGCGGCCAGCGTGTGGGCGTGACTCAAGGCCTGATCTTCGAGGCCGCAGCCCATGTTGGTGATCATCGACAGAGCCAGCACACGCAGGCCGTGGCGCCGCGCCAGGATGGTCTCGGGCACCGTGCTCATGCCCACTGCGTGCGCACCCAGCCGTTGCAGCATGCGGATTTCGGCCGGCGTTTCGAACTGTGGCCCGAGGATCCATGCGTACACGCCCTCGCGCAACGTGACGCCGGCGCGTTCGGCCGCGGCGCGCGCGCGCATGCGCAACGCGGGGTCGTAGGCGTGGCGCAGGTCGACGAAGCGTTCGTTGCCCGTTTCGCCGACCAGCGGCGAGCGTTGCGCGATGTTCAAGTGGTCGCTGATCAGCATCAGCTCACCCGGGCGCAGCGTGGCATCCAGGCTGCCGGCGGCGTTGGTCTGC
>JBIODO010000387.1:0-4122 GCA_044445225.1 Burkholderiales bacterium | reverse complement strand
CTTGCCTTCGGGCGCGGTGAGCGCGTCGCGCTTGTCGGCGCGCACGCGGTCGAGGATTTGCCTCACGGCGGCCTTGTCGTATGCCATGTTCGTCTCCGTTTCGGATGGACTCATTCGAATTGCTGATCTAGCGCCAGGTTGGCGCTGGAGCCTCGCAAAATTCTGCGCGGAGCATCGTGCGGGAGCCATTGACTGCGGTCAAGATTCCAGGAATTGCGGGTGCGCCTGCCCGCGCTGCGAGCTGATCGGCTCGATAAGATTCGCAGCAAGTCATCAGACGCCGCCGGCAGCACCCATCGGGCGCTCGCACGATGCGCTTGCAGGGAGCACATGAAGATCGCGATCATCGGCGCCGGCGCCATCGGCGGCTACTTGGGGGCCAAGCTCGCAATGGCGGGCGAGGAGGTCACCTTCCTCGTGCGCGGCGCCAACCTGCAGGCGATCGCATCCCACGGTGTCAAGCTCATCCTGGCCGACGGCAGCGAGCAGGTGGCGCGCAACGTGCGCGCCAGCAACGACTACCACGCCGCCGGCGTGCACGACGTGGTGGTGCTGGCGATGAAGGCGCACCAGCTCGGCGCGGTGGCCGACAGCGTGCCGCTGCTGTGCGGCCCGCAGACGGTGATCGTGCCGATGCAAAACGGCATCCCGTACTGGTACTTCCACAAGCTCAAGGGCCCGCTCGAAGACCACACGCTGCAAAGCGTCGACCCCGACGGCCGCATCGGCCGCGCGATTCCGCCCGACAACGTGCTGGGCTGCGTGGTCTACCCGGCCAGCGAGCTGGTGGCGCCGGGCGTGGTGCGGCACATCGAAGGCGATCGTTTTCCGCTTGGCGAGCTCGACGGCTCGACCAGCGCGCGTTCGCAGCGCGTCAGCGATGCCTTCGTGCGTGGCGGCTTCAAGGCGCCGCTGCTGCCGGACATCCGCGCCGAGATCTGGCTCAAGCTGTGGGGCAACCTGGTGTTCAACCCGGTGAGCGCATTGACGCGCGCCACGCTCGAGGACATCTGCCGCTTCGCGCCGACACGCGAACTCGCCGCTTTCATGATGCGCGAGGCGCAGCAGGTGGCGGCCAGGCTCGGCATCACGTTCCGGGTGTCGATCGACAAGCGCATCGCCGGCGCCGAGAAGGTGGGCGCGCACAAGACCTCGATGCTGCAAGACATCGAAGCCGGCCGCGAGCCCGAGATCGAAGCGCTGGTGGGCTCGGTGGTCGAGCTGGCGCGGTTGACCGGCACGCCCACGCCGCACATCGACGCCGTCTACGCGCTGACTCGGCTGTTGGGCCGCTCGGTCGTCGCGCCGGCCTGACAGCGGGCTGGCTGAGTGTCGTCTGCTCGCAAACGCGCTCGACAGCCGTTATCGCGGCTCCTATAGTCAGGCCCCCCGCCGGCACGGCCGTCGGTGCACCAAGAGCCACAAGAACGCCGCCGTGCCAGCGGCCAACTTCATGACGAAGGAGACGCAATGAAAAAATCGCACCTCATCGCCGTCGCCGTTGCGCTGTTCGCGCTGGCGATCTCCGGCCCCGCGGCTGCCCAGCAGAAGAAGACGCTGGCGGTCGTGGTGAAGGGCCTGGACAACCCGTTCTTCACGGTGCTCGGCGGCGGCTGCCAGCGGTGGAACCTGGAGAACCCGAAGTCCGAATACACCTGCCTGTACACCGGCCCGGCGTCGAGCGCCGACGAGGCCGGCGAGGTGCAGATCGTCGAAGACCTGATCAACAAGGGCGTGGCCGGCATCGCGATCTCGCCGTCCAACGCGCCGGCAATGGCCAACATGCTCAAGGCCAAGAAGCCCAAGATGCCGATCATGACGATCGACGCCGACCTCTCGGCGGCCGACCGTGCCATGCGCGCCACCTACCTTGGCACCAACAACTACGACATGGGCGTGCTGATGGCCAAGCACCTGAAGGGGCTCAACCCCAAGGGCGGCACCGTGTGCATGCAACTGGGCAACGTGGCGGCCGACAACATCAACGCACGCGCAGCGGGATTCCGCGACACCATCAGCGGCAAGAAGGGCATCACCAAGCTGGCCGGTGAGGGTGGCTGGACCGAGATCGCGGGCTGTCCGCTGTTCACCAACGACCAGATCGATCTGGCCAACCAGCAGATGGCCGACGTGTTCACCAAGAACCCGAAGTTGAACGCGTTCATCCTGGTCGGTGGCTGGGCACAGTTCGGCCCGCAGGCGTACGCGCAGGTGACCGACCAGGTGATGGCCAAGCTCAAGTCCAAGGAGCTGGTCATCGTCGCCGGTGACACGCTGCCGCCGCAGCTCGACGCGCTGAAGGCCGGTCGCAGCCATGCGCAGATCGGCCAGCGTCCGGCCGAGATGGGCTACCGCGCGCCGACGGTGCTGATCGAGCTGATCAACGGCAAGAAGGTGGCTGATCCGCTGTACACCGGCTTGGACGAGTGTGTGCCGAGCAACATCGACGTGTGCCACGCCAAGTGACCGGTCGACACAGCCTCTCGTGATGGAAGGGCGCCCGCAGGCGCCCTTCTCGTGTGGAACAGCGACTTCAGCCGTGGCCGTTCTCGAACTCACCGGCATCTCCAAGCACTTCGGCGCCATCCAGGCGCTGATCGACGTGTCGCTGTCGCTGCGCGAAGGCGAGGTGGTCGGCCTGATGGGCGACAACGGCGCCGGCAAGTCCACGCTGGTCAAGATCGTGGCGGGCAACTATCCGCCGAGCGGCGGCACGCTGACGATGCAGGGCCGCAAGGTGGCTTTTCACAAGCCATCGGACGCGCGCGAGGAAGGCATCGAGATCGTCTATCAGGATCTCGCGCTGTGCGACAACCTCACGGCAGCGGAGAACGTGTTCCTCGGCCGCGAGCTGGTGCGCGGCTTCGGCCCGCTGCGCGTACTCGACTACCGCACGATGTTCAAGCGTGCCGGTGAGCTGTTTGCTGAGTTGAAGTCGGAGACGCGGCCGCGCGATCTGGTGCGTCGCATGTCGGGCGGTCAGCGACAGGCGGTGGCGATCGCGCGCACGCGGCTGGCGGACTCCAAGATCGTGCTGATGGACGAGCCCACCGCGGCCATCAGCGTGCGCCAGGTGGCCGAGGTGCTCAACCTGATCCGCCGCCTGCGCGACCACGGCATCGCGGTGGTGCTGATCAGCCACCGCATGCCCGATGTGTTCGGGGTGGCTGATCGCATCGTCGTGCTGCGCCGTGGAAGCAAGGTGGCCGACAAGCCGATCGCGCAGAGCTCGCCCGAAGAAGTGACGGGCCTCATCACCGGCGCCATTGAGGTGGCGTGAGATGACCCCCCCCCGATGCGCCTTCGGCGCCCGCCTCCACAAGGGGCGACGCCAGCGGACCGGCAAAGCCGGATCCGCGGCGTCTGCTTGGCTGGGCCGCACATGTCGGTAAGTCTCCAGGAGTCCATCGAGCGCCGGGTACATGGCCACTGGCTGAGTTGGCTTGCCAGCCAGCAGACGTTCTGGGTGTCGGTGGCTGCCGTCGTCGCATTCGTCGTGCTGTCGTTCGCCAGCGACGTCTTCGCGACCCAGCAGAACCTGTTCAACGTGACGCGCAACTTCGCCTTCGTGGCGATCATCGCGATCGGCATGACGGCCGTCATCATCAGCGGCGGCATCGACCTCTCGGTGGGCGCGGTGCTGGTGCTGTCGGGCATGGTGATCGGCATGACGATGGCCGGCGGCATGTCGATCTGGCTGGCGGTGCCGCTGGCGCTCGGCGCGTCGCTGCTGGTGGGTGCGATCAATGGCTGGATGATCGCCTACGTCGGCGTGCCGCCGTTCGTGGTGACGCTGGGCATGCTGTCGATCGCGCGCAGCCTGGCGATGGTGCTGTCGGACAACCGCATGGTCTACCAGTTCGGCCCCGACCAACCAAAATTGCTGGCGCTCGGTGGCGGCTTCGTCGACCTGCCGCTGCCGCTGCTCGACGCGATCCGAATTCCGAGTCCGGTGCTGTTCCTGCTGGTGCTGCTGGTGATCACCGCGTACGCGTTTCGCTTCTCGCGCTGGGGCCGCCACGTGTTCGCGATCGGCGGCAACGAGGGCGCCGCCACGCTGACCGGCGTGCCGGTCAAGCGCATCAAGGTCAGCGTCTACATGTTCTGCAGCCTCACCGCCGG
>JBIODO010000386.1:0-4154 GCA_044445225.1 Burkholderiales bacterium | reverse complement strand
GCCTTGCACCTCACCGGCTACCAGGACGCCGCCTATGCGCGGCGCTATGCCGACCGTGTGCGCCGCGTGCAGGCACAAGAGGCGCTGTTGGGTGCCGATGCCAGCCTGCCATTCACGCGAGCCGTGGCCAAGAGCCTGCTCAAGCTGATGGCCTACAAGGACGAGTACGAGGTGGCGCGGCTGTACACCGACGGCCGCTTTCAAGACGAGTTGAAGCAGCAGTTCGACGGCGACGTGCAGCTCGAGTTCTACATGGCGCCGCCGCTGCTGAGCCGCAGTCGAGGCGACGGCCAGCCGCCGCGCAAGCTGCGCATCGGCGGCTGGCTGCTGCCGTTGTTGCGGGTGCTGGCGCGCGGCAAGCGGCTGCGTGGCGGCGTGTTCGACTTCTTCGGCCGCACCAGCGAGCGCCGCATGGAGCGCGAACTGGTCGTGCAGTACGAAGCGCGCATCGATGAGCTGCTGCCGCGGCTGCGCATCGAGACGCTGGCGTTGGCCAGCGAGATCGCGCGCCTGCCACTGACGATGCGCGGCTATGGCCACGTCAAGATCGCCAATGTCGCGCTCGCTCGGGCCCGCGAGGCCGAGTTGTTGCACCGGCTCGACCCGCAGCGCTATCCTCGGCCACCGAGCGCGCCGCAGGCGGGGCAGTTGCGCGGCATCGCAGTCGTCACGCGCTGAGTAAGTCTCCCCCGATGCGGCGGGTCGGCCCAGGCGCCTGTGGTAGAACGTTGCCGCTGCGCGGCCTCGCGTCGTTGTACAAGCATGCTCGAGAACTTCAAACCCGTTGCCTTCGAACCCTATGGCCGCCAGCGCTCGTCGTGGCGTCTGCCGCGCTGGCTGGTGATGCTCGTGCTGGGCGGCGCCGCCGGTGTCGCCGGCGTGTTGGTGGCGCAAGAACGGCTGCTGCCGCCGCGCTTGTCGGCCCCCGAGGCGGCGACGCTGCGCGAGCGGCTGGCGTTGGCCGAGCAGGATCGCGATCGTTCGCGTGCTGACCTGTCCGCCACGACGCAGCGGCTCGAGGCCGTGGTGGCCGAGCGCAAGGCGCTGGCCGATGAACTGGCCGCCGACCGCGAACGCACCAAGAACAGCCGCGCCAACGAAGATTTCCTGATCGCCTCGCTGCCGCCCGATCCGCGCGGTGGCGTGGTCGAGGTGCGCGCGGCGCGCCTGACCCGGCAGCACGGCGCACTCAGCTACGAGGTGCTGCTCACGCGCGCCAAGGGCGGCGACGTGCCGATGGCCGCCGTGATGCAGTTCGTCGTCAAAGGGGTTGCCGGTGGCGCCGAGCGCTACGTCACGCTCGACCCGATCAAGGTGTCGGTGACGGCCAACCAGAGCCTGCGCGGCAGCGTGCCGCTGCCCGATGCGTTCACCCCGCGGCAGACCACGATCCAGGTGCTCGATCGGGTGGGCGGCAAGCAGCTCGGCATGCGCGTGATGCTGGTCAGTTGACCCCGCTGTTTGCTTGCGCATTGACGCCGCAGCCGATGACCGCGCGCATGATCGACGACGACCCGCGAGCGCTGTTGCGTGCGCTGTTCGACGCGGCGGTGGCGCGCGCGCTGCCGGCGCAGGTGATGCAGCCCTTTCTGCCGGCACCGCCGCGTGGTCGCACCTTGGTGCTGGGTGCCGGCAAGGGCGGCGGCGCGATGGCCGCGGCGCTCGACGCCATGTGGCCGCGCGATGCGCCGTTGTCGGGCTTGGTCGTCACGCGCTACGGCCACGTGCCGGCCGCATGGCGCGATCGCCCCGGCCGCATCGAGGTCGTCGAAGCGTCGCACCCGGTGCCCGACGCAGCCGGCGAACGCGCCGCGCAGCGCATCGTCGCACTGACGCAGGGGCTCAATGCCGACGATCTGGTGCTATGCCTGATCTCCGGCGGTGGCTCGGCGTTGCTGAGCCTGCCGGCCGACGGGCTGACGCTGGCTGACAAGCAGCAGATCAACCAGGCGCTGCTGGCCAGCGGCGCGGCGATCGACGAGATGAACTGCGTGCGCAAGCACCTGTCGGCCATCAAGGGCGGGCGTCTGGCCGCGCGCTGCGCGCCGGCGCGCGTGGTCACGCTGGTGATCAGCGACGTGCCCGGTGACGACCCGTCGATCATCGCCAGCGGCCCCACGGTGCCCGATGCGAGCACCTGCGCCGATGCGTTGCGCATCCTGGCGCGCTACCGCATCGCGATTCCTGCGGCGGCGCAAGCTGGTTTGGAAAGCGGCGCCTTCGAGACGCCCAAGCCCGGCGCTGCGGCATTTCGCGGCCATGCGGTGCACTTGATCGCCACGCCGCAGCAAAGCCTGGAGGCCGCCGCCGCGTTGGCGCGCGAGCGCGGCCTGGCTGCGCACATCCTGAGCGACGAGATCGAGGGCGAATCGCGCGAGGTGGGCAAGGTGCATGCGGCGCTGGCGCGCGCGGTGCGCCGCCGCGGCCAGCCGTTTGCGCGGCCCTGCGTGATTCTGAGCGGCGGTGAAACGACGGTGACCGTGCGTGCCGGTTCCGGGCGCACCGGGCGCGGCGGCCGTGCCACCGAGTTCCTGCTCGGCTGCGCGATCGCGCTGCAAGGCGAGCCCGGCGTGTGGGTGCTGGCCGCCGACACCGACGGCATCGACGGCGTCGAACACAACGCAGGCGCCATCGTCACGCCCGACACGCTGGCGCGTGGCGCCGCGTTGTCGCTCAAGGCAGCCGATCACCTGGATCGACACGACGCGTTCTCGTTCTTCGAGCCGCTCGGCGACCTGGTGGTCACCGGCCCGACGCTGACCAACGTCAACGACTTTCGCGCACTGCTGATCGCCTGATCGTTCGTCGTCACGCGGCCAGTGCCGCATCCTGCGCAGCGGGCTGAATGCCCGCGATCGCCCACGAGCGGCTGCCATCGAGCGGCCGCACCAGGTGCCACACTTCGTCGAACGGTGCGGCCGGTGCGCTGGCTTCCTCGCGGATCAGCCCGTGAAAACGCACGCTGACGATCTGACGCTCGCTCTCCTGCGCGAAATCGATCAGCTCGGCGTTCAGGGTCACCACGTCGGTCTGCTGCGCGGTGGCGCCGCGTTCCTGCAAGTCCACGCGCAGCGATGCAAAGAGCTCCGGTGTCGTGAACGCACGCAGGTCATTCAGGTCGGCGCCGTCGTTGGCCGTCTGCAGGCGGATGAAGATCGTCTTGCTGATGCGCTCGAACGCCGCGACATCGAAGTCGGCCGGCAGCGCCAGGCGTGTGCCGGTGGCCGGTGCGTCCGGCAATGCCAGCCGCGGCTCGATCCGAGGCGATGGCGCCAGCGAGTTCGATCCCGCGCCAGAGCCGGCCGCACCCGCCCCCGCCATCGCGTACGGCATCGCCTGCGAGCCACCCGATGCGAAGCGCCGCATCAGCCAGCGGATCGCCACGAAAGCGACCATCGCTAGCAGCGCCAGCATCACGATGTTGGCAAAGCCCTCGCCCATGCCCAGGTGGCTGAACAGCGCGGCCAGCCCAATGCCCGCTGCAAGCCCAGCCACCGGGCCCAGCCATGAGCGCGCGGGCGCCGCAGGGGCTGGCGGCGTGGCACCGGCGGCCGCGGGCGTTGCCGCATTGGCCGGTGCGCCGGGCGCGTTGGGGTTCGCTGCCGGCGTGGTCGGTGCACTCTGCGCGGGTTTGTCGGGCGCCGTGCGCTGCATGCCGGCCGGCCGCCCGCCGCCGAGCCGCTTGGCATCGGCCGCAGTGGGCACCAGCGCGATCGACACGCTCGCGAGCAGCACAGCCATCAGCCAGGTCTTCATGGTCATTCCTTCGAGTTCGATGCGACGCATCGGGTGCATGCGCGCTTGGTGGGTGGCGTGGGTATTGTGGGTGCGATCGGCTCACCATCCGCGCGCGGCCGGCGCTCCCGGGTAAACATGGGGCCGCGGTTCAAAAGATCAATCCTGTCGCCTGATGCACAGGGTCCCGGCTGGCGCGCCGCAACGCGCAAGGGTTTCGCATCGCCACGCGGCTGGGCAGCCTGGCGCCAGGGCGCGAGCGCGCCTTCGATGCCGTGCAGCGTGGCGAACAGGTCGCGCGCGCCCTCGTGCAGCGCGTGCGCCGGCGCGGTGGGCAGCATGCGGCGGCCGTCGCTGTGGAACAGCGGCACTCCGAGCGCATCGGATAGCTTGCGCAGATGGCCCGACACGGTGGGCTG
>JBIODO010000385.1:0-4160 GCA_044445225.1 Burkholderiales bacterium | reverse complement strand
GCTGTACCGCGAGGGCGGCATCGCGGTGCTGAACGGCAACCTTGCGCCGGACGGCGCGATCATCAAGCAGTCGGCCGCCGACCCGAAGTTGATGGAGCACGAGGGCCGCGCGGTGGTATTCGAGAATGCCGCGGACTTGGCGCAACGCATCGACAGCGACGAGCTCGACGTGCAGGCGAGCGACGTGCTGGTGCTCAAGAGCATCGGCCCCAAGGGTGCCCCCGGCATGCCCGAGGCCGGCTACATCCCGATCCCGCGCAAGCTCGCGCGCGCCGGCGTGAAAGACATCGTGCGCATCTCCGATGGCCGCATGAGCGGTACCGCGTTCGGCACCATCGTGCTGCACGTGACGCCCGAGTCGGCCATCGGCGGCCCGCTGGCCTACGTGCGCAGTGGCGATCGCATCCGGTTGTCGGTGGCCAACCGCGAGATCAGCCTGCTGGTGCCAGCCGAAGAGCTGGATCGCCGAGCGAAGGCGCAGCCGGTGATGCCGCCAAGCGCCGAGCGCGGCTATCGAAAACTGTTTTTGGCGAGCGTCACGCAGGTCGACCAGGGTGTGGATTTCGACTTCCTGCGTGCAGCGCAGATCAAGCAACGCATTCCGAAGCCCTAGCGCCTGGGCGCGAACACGATTCGCATTGTCGCGCCGACGTCACGCACCTCAGCACCGGCCAGCACGCCCTTGCCCTGCAGCAGCCGGTGCAGCGCCGGCAGGTGGTAGTGCGGCACCGCGGGGTACAGGTGGTGCTCCAGGTGGTAGTTCACGTGGTGCGGAAAGATCAGCGCGCGTGCGAACCAGTTGCCGGGCGAGCCGAACGTGCGGTTGCAGCGCGCGGCCGTCAGCGGAGAGGACAGGTCAGTCACCGCACCGTGCTCGGCGATCGCGCGCAGCCGCAGGATCGGTTGCAGCACGGTCAGCAGCGGCAGCAGCCACAGCACCGTGTAGAGCAGCAGCGCGTGCAGGCCGCCCAGCGCGTAGGCCACCAGTGGCGCACCCAGTTGAACGGCCAGCACCATCCAGCGGTCGCGCCGTGCGGTGGCGCGCAGCGCGGGCGAGGTGTCGTCGAGCGGCCGCGCCGCGCGGTTGGTTTCGGTGTTGAGCGCGGGCGCGCCGAAGAAGTAGGCAAACGTCTTCCACGCATTGACGCCGGCCAGGTCGAGCGCCAGCTTCTTCCACAGATACGCCACGCCGCGCGGGTAGCCGCCGTGGATCGCGGTGTCGGGGTCTTCGTCTGTGTACAGGTTGTTGTGATGCAGCCGGTGAATCACCCGGTAGGTGCACATCGACAGGCCGCTGGCCATGCCGACGGCGCGGCCGACTGCATCGTTGAGCGCGCGCGATCTGAACAGCCGGTAGTGCGCGGCCTCGTGCGCGAGGATGAAGAGCCCGTGCTGCTGCACGCCACCCACCAGCACCGCCAGCGGGGCCCACGGGCTCGGCCACGCGGCCGCGCCGAAGGCGACGGCCAGCGCGAGGGTGCCGAAGGTCTGCCCGATCGCCAGCAGCGAACGGGCATCACTGAGTTCAGTGAGCGGCGCGAGTTCCGCCGGCGAGAGGATGCTGCGCGCCGCTGCGTTGCCGGTGCCCGCGCGTGCACGTGCCGGCGCCGCGTCGTTGGCGAGCGGGCGCAAGTCGTCGCGGAACTCTTCGCCCCGCGCAGGGGAGCTGTGCATCGGCGCGATTGTCTCTCTGCTCCCGCACGCGCAGCACCGGCCCTGCTCTTCACCTGAAATGAAAAGGCGCCGCACCAATGTCTCGGCGCGGCGCCGTGCGAGTGGGTCTGACGCGGCGGATGCCTAGTCAAACCATCCGTCGTTCGACCCCGGTGCCGGCGGCAGCCGGTGGCCGCCGGGGCCGTCAGCGAATGTCAGCGGCGAGCGCGCCCGCTGCTGGCCCACGCCGGGCTTGCTCCAGTCGCACACGCCGTCGGGGAACGTCGCGTACAGGCGCGTCAACTGCTCGGCGGTGAAGGTCGCCGGCATGTAGTCGGCCGTGTTGATCGGCTTGAGCTGGCACTTGAGGATGTTCTCCGTCAATGGGCCGCCGGCCACCTGGCGCGGCGAGGCGTGCTTGGCCAGATGCGGGTCGGCGTCGCACAACGCCATGTCGGTGACCGGCGTGGCGAAGTTGACGTCGCCGGTCAGGTAGCACAGGTCGAGTGCCGCGGTGGGTTTGGCAGCGATCACCTGCGCCTGGGTGCGCACCGAGTTGATGGTGTCCTTCGGCGCGCTCGACAGCAGCGTGGTCAGCCAGGTGTCCATCGTCAGGAACGATTGAGTCGTCACTGCGGCCACCTGTGCGGCCGTGCCCGGCAGCAGCCCGGTGCCATAGCGCCAAATCACCTGGTTGCCGTGGTTGCCATGGTTGTCGGCCTCGATGCGGGCGCGTTCGGCGAACGTGCGCCAGATGTAGTGGATGCCGAACGCCCCGTTGGGTGGCTGGCCCTCGTCGAAGCCACGTGAATCGATGATCGGTAGCTTGCCGAGGTTCCTGCCGCTGGCCACGATGCCGGCGCGGTAGGCGATGCGCAGCGCTGGCAGGTCGGCCGTGGTGCGGTCGGCCCTCGTATTGGAGTCGGCGTCGGTGCCGCCGAGCTTCTCATTGAGCGTGACGAACTCCTCCGCACTGATGGCGCCCGACTTGAGCGCGCCCAGACCGTATTGGATGCCAACGTTGTCGCCGGTCTGCAGCGCGCGTTTGTGGCCCGGCGCGTTCTCGTTGTCGGTGGTGCCCCACACTGCAGTGGCCAGGTCGGGGTCGCCGCAGCGCGTACCGTCAGGATTGATGACCGGGTCGTACACCAACGCTGCGGGCAACTGGCAGTTGTTGCGCGATGCCCCGAACGGCGCCGTCACCCCGGTGTTGTTGTCGATGACGACCCTCGGCACGTAGTTGCCAGGCCGGTTGTTGTTGCCGAACGTGTTGTACCAACCTTGGCAACCAGTGTGGTCGAAGTGGCCGTTGATCGCCGTCTTCTTGGCGTTGATCTGCGCCTGCGTCAGGCCAGTCTGCAGTGCCTTCCAGGGCGCGCTGTCATAGAAATTGACCAGCAGCACGCAGTCGCCGACTTCCATGCCGGTAGTGATCGAGTCAGGGTAGTCGCAGCTCGGCTGGATGCCGTCGAGCAGGCCCGGATAGATCGATGCCACGGTGTTCTGCTGGATCGAGCCGCCCGAACATCCGTTGCCCATCGTGTACTTGATCTCGCCGTAGGTGTCGACGATGTGCTCTTTCATCATCAACGTCGTCTCGGCCACCAGCACGCGATTGGAGTTGTACAGCGAGTCGGTCACGCTGTTGTCCACCACCATGAAGCCGCGCGACAGCGCCGTGTCGTCAGCCCAGTTCTGTTCGGTGCGGAACTGCAGGCGCGGCTGGCCGGTGGAGGCGCCGTAGCTGTAGACCACCTTGCCGTTCCACTGCGGCTGCGGCGCCGGCGCCGTCCACGGCTTGGTGGGGTCGAACAGCACCGCGATGTCGTAGATGCCGCGGTTCAGCGTGCCGCGTTCGACGCGCACGATGTACGGCACCACTTTGCCGTCGCTGGTGGTCGTGGTCGCCAGGTCAGGGGGTGCCACGCCCGTCGCGTAGGGCTTGAAGCAGTTGTTGGTCGGCTGCGCAGCCGGAGGGCTCGGGTCGGGCAGCGCGGTCGAGCAGCCGGCCGTCGTGGTGCGATAGAACAGCTTGTACTCGGTGGCGATGTTGCATTGCGCATCAACCGCGGTAGTGGTCAGGCCGCTCGCGTTGGACGCCGGCGTGACGCCGCTGGCCGCCACCGGTGCCGGCGTGGCGCAGATCCACGGCTGCGTCTGCGAGCCCAGCAGCACCGGCCCGCCGCGAGGATGGTTGGTGATCGTAAGGCTCGCATCGTCATCGCCATGTCCGAAGTCATGGCCATGTTCGCGATCGTTGCCCTTGCCGCGCACGGTGGACTGCGCGGCCAACTCGTTCGTGCCGACCTTCAGGCCCGTAACCACACCGCGCAGCGTGCGTGCCGCCGCGTTGGCGGTGAACGATGCGGTGATGTTCGCGCCGTTGAGCGTGACCTTCACCTTGTCGAGCGGCACGCTCCTGGGCACCTGCACTTCGACCAGCGCGTCGCCGTCGCTGATCAGGTCGGCGCGGTTGCCGAGCGTGCGGATCACGAAGTTCGAGTCGC
>JBIODO010000384.1:0-4162 GCA_044445225.1 Burkholderiales bacterium | reverse complement strand
GACATGAAACCGCCGCACTTGCCAAGCACGCGCACCGGCATCACACGCACGTTGCGGCCGACACTGGCCATGCCGACGCCGTTGTCGGTGGCCGCGCCAATCAGCGCGGCCGTCTGGGTGCCATGCCAGCTGCTGTCACCAACCGTGCAGCCCTGCAACGGTCCGTTGTCGGACTCCGCCTGTGTGACCCAGTCGCCGGGATCCGACGCATCGGTGTCGCGACCACTGCCATCGTTGGACGACGTGAAAGAGCCGTCGGCATCGGCCGACACGAAGTCGTAACCCGGCACCAACTTACCGACCAGGTCGGGATGGTCGGGCCTCACGCCCGTGTCGAGGTCGGCCACCACGATAGCGGGCGAGCCTTTGGTCGTGTTCCACGCCGCCTCGGCATTGATGGCCGAGACGATCGTCGTATCGGGCGCACGCAAGTACCACTGTCCGACCGTCGGCGTGATGGTGGGTGGCTGGCCGCCAGCGTAGCGCGGGTCATTGGGTGCCGCGGCGATGTACACGCGCTCGTCGACCTCGGCGTATTCGACATCGGGGTCCGCCTGCAGGCGCGCCACCAGGGCAGCCGACGACATGTCGCTCGCGCGGAGCACTTGAGTGCGCGGCGCAATCATGCGGCCGTCGCGCAGTGCGATGCCCAGCCGCTGCGACATGCGGGCCGCGTGTTGAACCACCGCCCGATCGGGATCGCGTGCCGACAACGCGCTCTCGCGCATCAGCGCGCCATCGGCCTTGTACTTGACGATCACCCGCGCGTGGCGGATGTCGATCGTCGGTTTCGATGCGGAACGCAAGCCCATCGTCGTCGATGCGTCGATCGGTGCAGCGGCCAGCGCAGGCAGCGCCAGTGCGGCCAGCGCCGACAAGGCTCTGGCGATTCGGTGGTTCAACGACGTCATGGTGTGCTCTCGAGGCTGGGGGGCTGTGCCCGTGTCCGCTGTGTTCGTCTTGGTCTCAACGCGCAGCTTCCCGCGTCGGCTTGATCGGGATGCGTTGGCGATTGGGGCCTTCGGCGTCGACGCCGAGCGCGAAGAAATTGTCATCGGCGACGCGCTGGACGGCGGCGCGACAAGCCGCGGCGTCCGGGCATACCAAGACCATGCGATAGCGTCCGGCGCCCAGATCTTCCTCATCGCGAATCGGCACGCGCGCCAAGTTGGAAGCGTGGATCTTCGCCACGACCGCCGATGGATATTCGCTGCGCGCGGTCACCACGATGCGAAGGTCCGGCGGCGGCACCGGAGCCAGCTCGCTGGTCAGGCAGCCGCACATCGGCAGCAGGCTCAGCAGCGCGCCAGCGCGCCAGGTGATCATCGGCATGGGGCAAGCCTATCGGAAAGTTCGCTCGACAATCGTGTCCCGGCGTAAAGGCGTGGCAGGGCACACGCCTGCACACCCAAAGAGCCGGCCGGGCGGCGGCTCTTTACAAACGGGCAACGCGGCGTCGTTCAGCTGGCATTCAACATCGTCAACACGCGTCACCCGTTCACTTGGCCGCCATCAGCGCCACGGTGGTGTCGAGCATGCGGTTGGAAAAGCCCCATTCGTTGTCGTACCAGGACAGCACCTTCACCAGGTTGCCGTTGGTGACGCGGGTCTGCGGCGCGTCGAACACCGAGCTGCGCGGATCGTGGTTGAAGTCGCTCGACACCAGCGGCTCGGTGTTGTAGCCGAGGATGCCCTTCAGCGCGCCGGCCGCGGCCTCTTTGACGATGGCGTTGACTTCGTCCTTGGTGGTGTTGCGCGCGGCGACGAACGTGAGGTCGACCACCGACACGTTGATGGTCGGCACGCGCATCGCGAAGCCGTCGAGGCGGCCGTTGAGCTCCGGCAGCACCAGGCCCACCGCGGCGGCGGCGCCGGTCTTGGTGGGGATCATGTTCATCGCGGCGGCTCGCGCGCGATGCAGGTCTTTGTGGAAGACGTCGGTCAGCACCTGGTCGTTGGTGTAGCTGTGGATCGTGGTCATCAGGCCCGACACGATGCCCAGCTTGTCGTGCAGCACCTTGGCCACCGGCGCCAGGCAGTTGGTGGTGCAGCTGGCGTTGGAGATCACCGTGTGCGCGGCCTTCAGCACGCCGTGGTTGACGCCGTACACGACGGTGGCGTCGACGTCTTTCTCCGCCGGTGCGCTGATGATCACCTTCTTGGCGCCGGCGTCGAGGTGGGCCTGGGTCTGGGCCTTGCTGGTGAACAGGCCCGTGCACTCGTGCACCACGTCAACACCGAGCGCCTTCCACGGCGCCTCGGCCGGGTTGCGAACCGCCAGCACCTTGATGCGGTCGCCATTGATCACCAGGCTGTCGCCGTCGGCCACCACGGTGCCGGGGAATTTGCCGTGCGCGGTGTCGTACTTGGTGAGGTGGGCGTTGGTGGCGACGTCGCCCAGATCGTTGACGGCCACGATCTGGAGATCTTTGCGGCCCGATTCGTACAGCGCGCGCAGGATGTTGCGGCCGATGCGGCCGTAGCCGTTGATCGCGATCTTGATGGTCATGACAAAACCTCCGAGTGAAACAAAATCAGCCCGCCAAGACCGAACGCACAGTGTCGGCCACGTTGGTCGCGGTAAAGCCGAAATGCTTGAACAACACGCCGCCCGGTGCGCTCTCGCCGTAGCGATCGAGCCCGACCACTGCCGCGCTGCCGTACTTCCACCAGCCGTCGGTAACGCCGGCTTCCACCGCGACGCGCGGCACGCCGGGCGGCAGCACCCGTGACTTGTAGGCCACGCTCTGGCGGTCGAACACGGTGGTCGAGGGCATCGAGACCACGCGCACCGCCACGCCCTCGCGGGCCAGCTCGGCCTGTGCGTGCAGCGCCAATTGCACTTCGGATCCGGTGGCCACGATGACGGCCTGCAATTTCTTGTTCATGCCCACTTCGGCAGGTTCGGCCAGCACGTAGCCACCTTTGGCGATGTCGTCGAGCGTGGCCTTTGGGCAGTACGGCAGATTCTGGCGCGACAGCAGCAGCGCACTGGGCTTGTCTCGTGTCGCGATGGCTGCTTGCCAGGCCACGATTGTTTCCGCGCTGTCGGCCGGGCGCCAGACCTCGAGTCCGGGGATCAGGCGCAGCGCCGCGGCGTGTTCGACGCTCTGGTGCGTGGGGCCGTCTTCGCCCAGGCCGATCGAATCGTGCGTGAAGACGTGGATCACGCGCTGCTTCATCAGCGCGGCCATGCGAATCGCGTTGCGGCTGTAGTCGCTGAAGGTGAGAAACGTGCCGCCGTACGGGATGAAGCCGCCGTGCAGCGCCAGGCCGTTCATCACCGCAGCCATGCCGAACTCGCGCACGCCGTAGTTGATGTGGCGGCCGTCGTTGGGCGTGCCGTCGTCGGCAAACCGCAGCGCGGGGGTGCTCGAGGTGTTGGTCAGGTTCGAGCCGGTGAGGTCGGCCGAGCCGCCGAGCAGCTCGGGCAGCGCCCGCGTGAACACTTCGAGCGCGCCTTGGCTGGCCTTGCGCGTGGCCACGGTCTCGGCCTTGGCTGCTGAGTCGGCGAGCGCTTGCGCAGCCACGCCTTCAAACGAATCCGGCAGGTCGCCGCGGCAGCGCCGCTGCAGCTCCGCGGCGAGCTCGGGGTGGGCCGCGCGATAGCGCGCCAGTTGCTCGCTCCAGCGTGATTGCCGCGCGGCGCCGGCTTCGCGCGCGTTCCACAACGCGGCCACACGATCGGGCACCTCGAACGGCGCGGCGCTCCAGCCCAGTGCGTGCCGTGTGGCCGCAACTTCGCCTTCGCCGAGCGGCTCGCCGTGGGCCTTGGCGGTGCCGGCGCGTGTGGGCGCGCCTTTGCCGATGGTGGTGCGGCAGATGATCATCGTCGGCTGCGCCTGCGAACGCGCCGCCTGCGCGAGCGCGCCATCGACGGCGTCGACGTCGTGGCCGTCGATCGGGCCCAGCACGTGCCAGCCGTAGGCGCTGAATCGTTGGCGCACGTCGTCGGCGTACCAGGGCTTGACTGCGCCATCGATCGAGATGCCGTTGTCGTCATACAGCGCGATCAGCTTGTTCAGTCGCCACACGCCGGCCAATGCGCTGGCTTCATGGCTGATGCCTTCCATCAGGCAACCATCGCCGACGATCACGTAGGTGCGGTGATCGACCACCGCGTGATCGGGCCGATTGAAGCGCGCGGCCAGCAGCTTCTCGG
>JBIODO010000383.1:0-4174 GCA_044445225.1 Burkholderiales bacterium | reverse complement strand
TGGCCACCTACGTGCCCACCGAGCATCCGCTGCGTGCGCCGCCTCCCGAGCAGGTGGACGTGGCGGCGCAGATGAAGACCTTCAAGCCGCAGGCGTCGGCGGCCACGGTGGCTGCGTTCGACTCGTCGCCGGCCAGCATCGATGCCAAGACGCAGCGCTTGGCACTGGCCAACGGCATGAAGGTGGCGCTGCTGACCAAGCCCACGCGTGGGCAGACCGTGCGCATCTCGATGGCACTGCGGTTGGGCAACGAGCGCAGTCTGATGGGCCTGCGCGAAGTCTCGGAGTTCACCGCTGCGATGATCGACAAGGGCGGCGCCGGCCTGTCGCGCGTTCAGATCCAGGATCGGCTCGACGCACTGAAGTCGGAGCTTTCGATCTCGTCGGGCGGCGACGAGGTGAGGATCACCATGCTGTCGCATCGCGACACCGTGAACGATGCGATCGCGATGCTCGCGCAATTGCTGCGCACACCGGCGTTCCCCGCAACGGCGCTCGACGAACTCAAGCGTCAGTCGGTGGCGGAGATCCAGGCGCAACGCGACGATCCCCAGGCCATCGTCTCCAACGGACTGGCGCGCAGGGGAGATCCGTACCCGCGCGGCGATGTGCGGCACGCGCGCAGCTTCGACGAGCGCCTCGAAGATTCGCAGGCGGTCACGCTCGAGCGCGTGAAGGACTTCCACGCGCGTTTCTACGGCGCATCGCAGGCGCGCTTCGCCGCGGTGGGCGACTTCGATGCCGAGGCTCTGCGCCGCGCGCTGACTGCAGGCTTTGGCGATTGGGCGGCCAGTGAGCCGGTGGCGCGCGTGCCGCGGCCGACCTACGCGATGGCGCCTGGCCGCGAAGTGGTGCGCACACCTGACAAGCAAAACGCCACGTTGGGCGTGGAGTTGCACCTGGCACTGTCGGACAGCGATGCCGTGTATCCGGCGCTGATGCTGGCCAATTTCATTTTCGGCAGCGGCGGCGACTCGCGCCTGTTCAAGCGCATCCGCGAGCGCGAGGGCCTGTCGTACGACGTCTACAGCGCAATGGACTGGGGCGACGTCGACGCCCACACGCTGTGGTTCGGTGGTGCGATCTTCGCGCCGTCCAACGTCGACAAGGTGGAGCAAGCCTATCGCGATGAATTGTCGCGCGCCCTGAAGGACGGCTTCAGTGACCAAGAGGTCGCTTCGGCCAAGGAGGCGCTGCTGAATTTTCGGCGGCTGGCGCGTGCGCAAGACGACCGCCTGGCGCAAGCGCTGCAGCGCAACCTGGATCTCGATCGCACTTTCGCGTTCGCCGGCCGGGTCGACACGGCGCTGGGTGCGCTGCAGGCGGGGCCGGTGAATCAGGCATTGCGCGCGCAGTTGAAACCCGACCTGATGGCCTTCATGCTGGCAGGTGACTTCAAGCAGCCTTGAAACCTGCCTGTCACCTGTTCAGGGTTCGTGCCGAAACGGCAGCCGCTCGTTGAGCTCGTCGACGTATTGGCGAATGCCGTCGCGCTCGGCGAGCAGAAACTCGTCGACCGCGCGCGCAAACGCCGGGTGCGCCAGCCAGTGCGACGACGCGGTGGGCGTGGGCAACAGGCCGCGCGCCATCTTGTGCTCGCCCTGCGCGCCGCCCTCGAAGCGCTCGATGTCCTGGCTGATGCACCACTGCAGCGGCTGGTAGTAGCAGGCTTCGAAGTGCAGGCTGTCCACGAATCGCGTCGCGCCCCAATAGCGGCCGAACGCGGCGTTGCGTTGGCGATCGAACGCGATCAACGACGCGGCGATGGGCTCGCCGGCCACGCGGGCCACGAACATCACCCAGTGTTCGGCCATCGAGCGCGCCATCGCGGCGAAGAACGAGCGCGTCAGATAGGGCGTGGAGCCGTGGTCCTGGTAGGTCGACGTGTAGCAGCGGTGGAAGAAGTCCCACAGCGCGTCGTCGATCGCCGCGCCCTCGTGCACGGTGAACACCACGCCGGCGTCTGCCACCTTGCGCCGCTGCTGGTTGATCTTCTTGCGCTTGTCGTGCTGCATGCGCGCGAGAAACTCGCCGAAGTCGCGCGGCGCGCCAGCTGACTCGCGAGTCCAGTGGAACTGCACGGTGTGGCGCGCGAACCAACCCGCGTGCTGCAACGCCCGCGCGTCGGCCTCGTCGTGGAACAGCACGTGGGCCGACGACAGGCGGGCCTCTTGCGCCAGCGCGTGCAGCGCCTTCACCAACGCGTCGCGCGCGGGCTCGCCTTCGGCCATCAGCCGTGTGCCCGGCACCGGCGTGAACGGCACCGCGACCAGCAGCTTGGGGTAGTAGCGCAGCCCGTGACGCTGGTAGGCCTCGGCCCAGGCCCAGTCGAACACGTATTCGCCCCAAGAGTGGGTTTTCAGGTAGGCCGGTGCCGCCGCACACAAGCGCTCGCCCGACCACAGCGTGACGAAGCGCGGTGTCCAGCCGGTGCGCGGGATGGCGCTGCGCGAAGCATGCAACGCCATCAGGTAGCGCGCGCTCATGAACGGCGTGGGCGCTGCCTGCCGATAAAGCAGATCGTCCCAGGCCCCTGAATCCAGCGTCGCCGGGTCGTCGATCACCTGGATGACATAATCATCCGGACCGTTGTCGCTCGCGGCGCGCGTCGATTCGCGCTTCGTCGTCACCCGCCCACCTGCCACCCTTCAACGTGTCCAAGGTCCGCGTCGCGCTGGCGCAAATCAACCCCACCGTCGGCGACCTGGCCGGCAACGCAAAGCAGATTGCCGAGGCCGCGCGCGAGGCCCATGCCGGCGGCGCGGCGCTGATGATCGCACCGGAGTTGGCGCTGTCGGGTTACCCGCCGGAAGACCTGCTGCTGCGCCCGGCTTTCATGGACGGTTGCGAGCGGCAGCTGCATGCACTGGCCGCTGAACTGGCGCCGTTGAACGGCTTGTCGGTGCTGCTGGGTCATCCGGCGCGCAGCAGCACGGTGGCCACCGAGCGCACCAAGTCGCTGGCCGCGCCGGTGTGCTTCAACGCCGCCTCGCTGCTGATCGGCGGGCGCGTGCAGGCGACGTACTGCAAGCGCGAGCTGCCCAACTACCAGGTGTTCGATGAGCGCCGCTACTTCGTCGGTGGTCGCGAGGCGGGGCTGCCACCGGTGGTGTTCGACGCCGGCGGCAAGCGCTTCGGCGTGCTGATCTGCGAGGATGCCTGGTTCGACGAGCCCGCAGCGGCGGCCGTGGCTGCCGGCGCGCAGGTGCTGTGCGTGCTCAATGCGTCGCCGTTCCATCTCGACAAGGCGGGCGAGCGTGAGGCCCGCATGACCGAGCGTGCACAAACTGTGGGCGTGCCGCTGCTCTATGCCCATTTGGTGGGCGGACAGGACGAGATCGTCTTCGACGGTGCGTCGTTCGCAGCCGACGCTCATGGCCGCATCGTCGTGCGCGGCCGCAGCTTCGAGACGGGCCTGGTGTGGGTCGAGATTGACGAACGCGGCACGCCACGCGGCCAGTGTCACGAGGTGCCGAGCCTGGAGCAGCAGGCGTGGGGCGCTCTGGTCACCGGCGTGCGCGACTACATCGGCAAGAACGGCTTTCCTGGCGTGGTGATCGGCCTGTCGGGCGGGGTCGACTCCGCGCTGGTGCTGGCGATCGCCGTCGACGCTCTGGGGGCTGACCGGGTGCGCGCAGTGATGATGCCGTCGCCCTATACCGCCGACATCTCCTGGCTCGACGCTCGCGACATGGCGGCGCGCCTGGGCGTGCGCTACGACGAGATCGCGATCGCGCCGATGTTCGATGCCTTTCGTGCCTCGCTGGCTGACGAGTTTCGCGGCCTGCCCGAAGACGCGACGGAAGAGAACATCCAGGCCCGCATCCGCGGCACGCTGTTGATGGCGCTGTCGAACAAGCACGGCTCGATCGTGCTGACCACCGGCAACAAGAGCGAGATGGCCACCGGCTACTGCACGCTGTACGGCGACATGGCCGGCGGCTTCGCGGTCATCAAGGACGTGGCCAAGACCTTGGTCTATCGCTTGGCCCAGTGGAAGAACCAGCAGCCCAACCGGCGCGCCGACGGCAGCACCGGGCCGGTGATTCCCGAGCGCATCATCACGCGGGCGCCGTCTGCCGAGTTGCGCCCGAACCAGACCGACCAGGACAGCCTGCCGCCCTATGAGGTGCTCGACGCGATCCTGGCGCGCTACATGGAGGTGGACCAAGGC
>JBIODO010000382.1:0-4193 GCA_044445225.1 Burkholderiales bacterium | reverse complement strand
CCGCAACGTGCCGCTGGGCGAACTGCTGGTGCGCGAGGGCACGGTGTCGCGCGAAGACCTGCAAACCGCGCTGGCGCGCAAGATGGGCTATCCGATCGTCGACGTCGAGGCGTTCCCGGTGGCGACCGAGGCGGTGCAGCGGCTGCCGCTGGGCACGGCGCGCAAGCTCAACGTGCTGCCGCTGCTGATGCGCGGCGAGCGCCTGGTGGTCGCCATGGAGGATCCTTCCGCCGCGCGGGTGATCGAAGAAATCGAGTTCGTCGCGCAGGTCAAGATCGTGACCACGCTGGCGCGCAGCGGCACGCTGGCCGCCGCGATCGACCGCGTGTACCAGCGCCTGGGCTACGACGTGTGGAGCGCCGCCGAGGTGGCCGCCGACCCGTCCAAGGCGATCGAGTTCGAGGCCGACGACGCCAACCAGCTGCTGGCCAATCTGGAGCAGCAGCAGTCGAGCGCCGAGTCGCGCAGCGACGACGGCCCCCAGGTCGAGCAGTCCGACAACTCGCTGGTGCGCTTGATCAACAGCATGATCGTGGAGGCGCAGCAGCAAGGCGTGTCGGACATCCACATCGAGACGCAGCCTGGGCGCGACAAGCTGCGCGTGCGCTTTCGCAAGGACGGCGTGCTCAAGCCCTACATGGAGCTGCCGCACACCTACCGCAACGCGATGATCGCGCGGCTGAAGATCATGTGCGACCTCGACATCTCCGAGCGCCGCAAGCCGCAGGACGGCAAGATCAACTTCTCGCGCTTCGTGCCGGGCCAGCGGCTGGAGCTGCGCCTGGTCACCATCCCGACCACCAACGGGCTCGAAGACGCGGTGCTGCGCCTGCTCGCCTCGGCGCGCGCGCTGCCGCTGGATGCGATGGGCTTGAGCGAGCGCAACCTGGCGGACCTGAAACGGGCGGTCGAGCGCCCCTACGGCATGGTGCTGTGCGTGGGCCCCACCGGCAGCGGCAAGACCACCACGCTGCACGCGGCGCTGGCGCACATCAACAAGCCCGAGCGCAAGATCTGGACCGCCGAGGACCCGGTGGAGATCACGCAGCCGGGGCTGCGCCAGGTGCAGGTGAACCCCAAGATCGACTGGACCTTCGCCAAGGCGCTGCGCTCGTTCCTGCGCGCCGACCCCGACGTGGTGATGGTGGGCGAAATCCGCGACGAAGAAACCGCGCAGACCGCGATCGAGGCGTCGCTGACCGGCCACCTGGTGTTGAGCACGCTGCACACCAACAGCGCGCCCGAGACGGTGACGCGGCTGCTCGACATGGGCATGGACCCGTTCAACTTCGCCGACTCGCTGCTCGGCGTGCTGGCGCAACGCCTGGTGCGCAAGCTGTGCCCGCACTGCCGCACCAGCCGTCTGGCCAGTGACGACGAAGAGGCCGAGCTGCTGAGCGACTGGATGAACGCCTTCGGCGGCAGCGCGCAGATGCCCGACGCGCAAGCGGTGCTGACCGACTGGCGCGCACGCCACGGCCGCGACGGCCGGCTGCAGATCTACCAGTGCAGCGGTTGCGATCGCTGCGAGAGGAGCGGCTTCAAGGGGCGCCTGGGCCTGCACGAACTGATGGTGGTGGATCGCCCGTTGCGCCAGCTGATCCAGACCCACGCGCGTTCGGAAGACTTGCTGCGTTGCGCGCTCGGCGCCGGCATGCGCACGTTGCGCCAGGACGGCATCGAGAAGGTGCTGGCGGGCCTGACGGCGATCGAGGAAGTGCGCGCCACCAGCAACGTGTAGGCGACTCCGTCAGGGATCGGCCGCCAGCTGGTGCAGCGCCGGCGCGCGCGACACGTCGGGCTCGGTGGGCCGCATCCAGCTCACCCCTTCGTCGGCCGCCCAGCGTGCGAGATCGCCGCGCTCCAGCGCTCGGTCGATCACGCGATTGGCAGCCTGCAGCGCCTGCGCCCCTTGCGCGGTCGCGACGAATCCGATGTTGATGCCGAGAGGCCGCAGGTACTCGGCCTTCACCAGCGCACCGTCGGGATGGTGGATGTGCCAGGCGTCGTACAAGCCGGCGGGGACCACCGCCGCATCGATCTGACCCTTGGCCATCAGCTCGAACGCCGTGTCGCCGCGTAGCGGCAGCGAGACCAGATTGGGACGCAGCATGCCGTGCTGGTACATCACCAGCAGCGCACTGGACAGCGTGCCCGCGACGTTGGCGATGCGCAGGCCCTTCAAGTCGGACAGGCGCGTGACGGGCCGGGCCACTTCGCGCCGCGACGCCACCACCAGCGCCATGCCCTGGTAGGGCCGGCTGGGCGACATCTGCATCAAGGGGACGAACGGGCGCTCGCGAAAGCGCTTGGCGCCGGGAAAGTCCGGCGTACGCGCGGCCCCGATCGGCACGCCGAAGTCCTCGCGCAACAGCGGAAAGCCGCTGGCCAGCTCGCACACCTGCGATGACAGCAGCGCGTCGACTTCGCGCGCCAGGGTGCTCTCGTGTTCGTACTCGCTCTCGAACGGCACGATGCGCAGAGGACGACCCATCTCATCGGCGATGGCCTGCGCGATGCGCACGTCGAAACCCCTGGGCTTGCCCTCGTGCACATACGACAACGGCTCGTTGTCCTCGGCAATGCACACGGTCAGCGGCGACGGCTGCGCCGTCGCATCGCATGCGACAACGAAACACAGCACCGACAACGCACGGCGCAGACCTGCGCCGCTCCCGCTTCCGAGGGGGGTCATGGTTCTTTGCCGCCGCGGCTGCCCACGTAGGCCCACAGCCACTCGATCTGCTCTGGCGTCAACGTGTCCTTCCACGACGGCATCGCGCCCTTGCCCTGCGTCACCGACTGCCTGAAGCGCTCGGGCTGGTCGAGCGGGAACTTGCGCAGGTCGAACACGGTGGTGCCGGCGTTGACCATGTTGAAGCCGTGGCAGTGCACACAGAAGCTCTGGTACTGCCCGCGGCCCTTGGCGATGTCTTCGGCGCTGAAGCGCGGCGTGTCTCCTGCACCTGCCGGCGCGGCGGCCAGCACGGCCGCCACGCCCAGCAGACTACGCGCAAGACCCTTCAATGCTGGAGCGCGAACGTCCAGACCGAGCCGCCCGCCGGCACCGAGGCCATGCGCTCGTCGCCGAGCAGCGCCCACACGCCGCCGGCGCCCGAGACGATGCTGACGTACTGCTTGCCGTTGTGCTCCCAGGTCACCGGCAGGCCGATGATCCCGGAGCTGGTCTGGAACTGCCACAGCACCTTGCCGGTATGGGCGTCCACCGCCATGAACTCGCCGGTGGCGGCACCCGTGAACACCAGGCCGCCAGCAGTGGACAACGTGCCGGCCATGCTCGGCTGGCCGGGCCACGGCATCTGCCACTTGCTCTTGCCGGTCATCGGGTCGATCGCGCTCAGGTAGCCATGCGGCTCGCTCTTGGGCATCGTGACGCCGCGCATGTTCATGCCCAGGTACCACTCGCCGCGCTTGTAGTCCTGCTTGGCGATCTGATACGGCCAGCTCATGTTCAGAATGTTCGCGTAGGCCAGGCCGGTGGCCGGATTCCACGACATCGGCGTCCAGTTCTTGCCACCGAGCACCGACGGCCAGATCTCCACGTCTTCGCCGTTGCGCACCTTCTTGGTCGCTTCGGATTCCACCGGCTTACCGGTGGCCATGTCGATCTTGTCGGCCCAGTTGACCTTGACGTACGGGTTGGCCGCCAGCAGTTTGCCGTTCGCACGATCGAGCACGTAGAAGAAGCCGTTGCGGTTGGCCTGCGCCAGCACCTTGCGGGTGGCGCCGTTGATCTTCATGTCGACCAGCATGCCGACTTCGGTGCTGTCGTAGTCGTACGGGTCATTGGGGCTGAACTGGTAGTGCCACACCAGCTCGCCGGTCTTGGGCCGGAACGCCAGCACCGAGCACACGTACAGGTTGTCGCCCAGGCGCACCTGCGGGTTCCACGGGCCGCCGTTGCCAGTGCCCCAGTAGACGAGGTCGAGCTCGGGGTCATACGCGCCGGTCAGCCAGGTTGGTGCGCCGCCCTTTTGCGCGGTGTCGCCGGGCCAGGTGTCGCCACCCTTCTCGCCCTGCGCGGCGGTGGTGTACAGACGCCACAGTTTGTGGCCGTCGTTGGCGTCCCAGCCGTCGATGAAGCCGCGCGTGCCGTATTCGCCGCCGGCGATGCCGGTCATCACGACACCGCCCACCACCAGCGGCGCGCCGGTCTGCGCCTGGCCGTCTTG
>JBIODO010000381.1:0-4194 GCA_044445225.1 Burkholderiales bacterium | reverse complement strand
GCGTGAGGAAGCGCCGCTTCTGATCGTCGTTGCCGAACGCCATCAGGATCGAGCACACCGGGCAGTTGTTGACGCTGACGATCGTGCTGGTGGCACCGTCGCCGGCGGCGATCTCTTCCAGGATGATGGCCAGCGCCAGGTAGTCGAGCCCGGCGCCGCCATCGGCCTCGGGCACCGCCACGCCATAGCAGCCGAGCGCGGCCAGGCCCTGCAACTCCTCGCGCGGAAAACGGTGGCTTTTGTCCCACGCGGCGGCGTGCGGGGCGATGCGCTCACGCACGAAGGTGCGCACGGTGTCCTGGACGGCGAGGTGGTGTTCGGACAACAGCATCGTCGTGATCCTCTGGCGCGCGGTGAGACGGTTCAACGCGCCAGGGCCGGCCGGCAAACACCACCGATGCGCGTCGACGCTTCGCATTGTCCACCGGCCGTGGCGCCGCCGGTGGCGCAGGCACCCGCGTGCGATCAATCACGCCGCGGGCCACGGCGAGCCCCGAAAGGCCGCGATGGCACGACAATTCGCAATCTGCAGCAACAAGACCCGGGCAGTTTCCCGGGCAGCACATCGCCCGAGACCATGGAGCAGGCCTCGACCACCCGCCAACTGTTCGCCAGGCCGATCCCCAGACGGTTGCTGGTGGCATCGCCCTTCGTCGCAGTGGCCGTCGTGCTGGTGGCGCTGGCAATCTTCTTCATGGAGCTGCTGTCGGCCGCGCGCGCCTACGTCGGTGGCGAAAGCCTGTACACCAAGGCGCAGAAACAGGCCGTGCAAAGCCTGGTGCGCTTCGCACAGTTGCGCGACGGCGCGGAGTGGTTCGCCTACCAGCAGGCGATCGCGGTGCCGCTGGGCGACCGCGCCGCGCGCGAGGAACTCGAGAAACCATCGCCGGATTTCGAGGCCGCGCGCCGCGGCTTCATCGCCGGCAGCCTGCACCCCGACGACATCGCCGGCATGATCCGGTTGTTTCGCTGGTTCCGCGCCGACCCTCGGATCGACCGGGCGATCGGCATCTGGGCCGAGGCCGACGGCCTGGTCGAGGAGCTCACAGGCATTGCCGAGAAGCTGCGCAGCGCCGTCGAGTCCGACGCGCCACCGCTGGTGGTGATGCAGCTGCTGCAGCAGATCGACGACCTCGACAAGCGCCTGACGCCGCTGGAAGTGAGCTTCTCGGCCACGCTCGGCGAGGCCACGCGCAGCGCGCTGACGCTGCTGAACATCGCGATGGCCGTGGTGGCGCTGGCGCTGACGGCTCTGGGCATGCTGGTGGCACGCGGCGTGGCGCAGCGCGGCTCGCGCGTCGAGGCCCAGTTGCGTGCGAGCGAGGAGCGCTTTCGTTCGTTGTGGGAGACCACCAGCGACGCGGTGCTGATCGTCACCGTGGACCACAAGATCCGCTTCGCCAACCCAGGGGTGCGCCAGCTGTTCGGCTACTCGCCCGACGAGCTCGATGGCCAGCCGCTGGCGCTGCTGCAGCCCGACGGTGCTTACGCGGCGCACCGGGCCAAGCTGCAGCGCTACCTGGACACCCACGAGCGCACGCCCGAGTGGGCCGGCGCCGAGACGCTGGCGCGGCATCGCTCGGGCCGCGTGTTTCCGGTGGAGATGATGTTCTCCGAGCTGCAGCTGGACGGCCAGATGCACTTCGTGGGCTTCCTGCGCGACATCACCAAGCGCAAGGAAGCCGAGCGCGCCGTGCGCGACAGCAACGAGCGGCTCGAGCAGCGGGTGGCCGAGCGCACGCGCGAGCTGCGCGAGGCCAACGAGCGGCTGATGGAGCTCGACCGCATGAAGTCGCAGTTCCTGGCCACGATGAGTCACGAACTGCGCACGCCGCTGAATTCGATCCTCGGCTTCACCAGCCTGATGCGCGAGGGCATGGCCGGGCCGCTCACCGACGAGCAGCGCCGACAGCTCGGCTTCGTGCACGGTTCGGGCGAGCACCTGCTGGCGTTGATCAACGACCTGCTCGACCTGTCGCGCATCGAGTCGGGCCGCATGGACGTGGCCGTCGAGCGGTTCGACTTCGCCGCCGTGGCCGCCGAGGTGGGCGTCAACCTGAAGCCGCTGATCGCGCAGAAGGGGTTGCGGCTGGAGTTCGGCATGCCCGGCAGCCTGCCGATGGTGGGCGACCGCCGCAAGTGCTACCAGGTGCTGCTCAACCTGACCAACAACGCCGTGAAGTTCACCGAGCGCGGCCGCGTGCGCATCGAGGCCAGCGTGCGCGACGGGCGTTTGCACGCGATCGTCATCGACAGCGGCATCGGCATACGGCCCGAGCAGCTCAAGCTGCTGTTCGAAGCGTTTCGCCAGCTTGACGGTTCGCCGCGGCGCCTGTACGAAGGCACGGGGCTCGGCCTGCACCTGTGCCGCAAGCTGCTCGACCTGATGGGTGGCAACATCGAGGTGCAAAGCGAATTCGGCACCGGCTCGCGCTTCAGCTTCTCGGTGCCGCTCGATCTCTCCGCGGCGGCAGCCGCGGCGACGCAGGCCGCCGCCGTGCATTGACGACCATGGCCGCATGCGTCCTGCTGGTCGAGGACAACGAGGTCAATCGCTACCTGGTTCGGTTCGTGCTCGAAAAGGGCGGCTTGCGCGTGATCACGGCGGGCAATGGGCGCGAGGCCATCGAGCTGGCGCGGCAACACCGGCCCGACCTGATCCTGATGGACATCCAGATGCCGGTGATGGATGGCTACGAGGCCGCCGTGCAGCTGAAGGCCGATGCGCAGCTGCAGGCCATCCCGGTGGTCGCGCTGACGGCGTACGCGATGCCGCACGAGCGCGAGCGGGCGATGGCGGCCGGCTGCGCCGGGCACATCGAAAAGCCCATCGACACGCGCACCTTCGTCGACCAGGTGAGCGCATTCATGCGGCCCGGCGCCGCAGGCACGCCGGCCTGACGCGCCGGCGCGCTACAGCAACTCGAGCGCCATCGCGGTGGCTTCGCCGCCGCCGATGCACAACGCCGCCACGCCCTTCTTGAGACTGCGCTTTCTTAGCGCACCGAGCAGCGTGACGACGATGCGCGCGCCCGAGGCGCCGATCGGGTGGCCGAGCGCACAGGCGCCGCCGTGCACGTTGACGATCTCGTGCGGCAGGCGAAACTCTTCCATCGCCGCCATCGTCACCGCCGCGAAGGCCTCGTTGACCTCCCACAGGTGCACGGCCTTGGGGTCCCAGCCCGCCTTCTTGAGCACCTTCTGGATCGCACCCACCGGCGCGGTGCTGAACCACTCCGGCGCCTGCGCGTGCACGGCGTGCGCGACGATGCGGGCGATCGGCCTGGCGCCCAGCTTGGCCGCGTGTGACTCGCGCATCAGCACCAGCGCGGCGGCGCCGTCGGAGATGCTCGATGCGTTGGCGGCGGTGATGGTGCCGTCTTTCTTGAACGCCGGCTTCAGGCTCGGGATCTTGTCGAGCTTGGCCTTGAACGGCTGCTCGTCGAACTTGACCACCGTGTCGCCTGCCTTGCCGGGCAGCGTGACCGGCGCCATCTCCCACGCAAAGCTGCCGTCTTCGTTGGCCTGCTTGCTGCGTGTTGTGGAGGTGATCGCAAACTGGTCCTGCGCCTGCCGCGTGAAGCCATACTTGCTGACGCACGTTTCGGCGAACACGCCCATCGCCTTGCCGCGCTCGTAGGCGTCTTCCAGGCCGTCCACCGCCATGTGGTCGAGCAGTGGCGCCTGGCCATAGCGCACACCCTTGCGCGCGAACAGCAGGTGCGGCGCGTTGGTCATGCTCTCCATGCCGCCGGCCACCATCACGCTGGCGCTGCCGGCAGCCAGCATGTCGTGCGCGAACATCATCGCGCGCATGCCCGAGCCGCACATCTTGGACAGCGTCACCGCGCCCACGGAGTCGGGCAGGCCGGCCTTGCGCATCGCCTGGCGCGCCGGTGCCTGGCCCTGGCCGGCCATCAGGCAGTTGCCCATCAGCACCTCGTCGACGGCATCGCCTTGCACGCCCGCGCGTTCGACTGCGGCCCTGATGGCCACGGCACCCAGCTCCCACGCGGCGAGCGACGCGAAGTCGCCCAGCATGCCGCCGATCGGCGTGCGGGCGGCGGAGACGATGACGATGGGGTCGGCCATGGAAGACTCCTTGCAATCAGCTCAGTAGGTGGACAGCGGCGGCTTGGCCGCGCTCTTCGTGCGCCACGCGCTTGATGTAGGCCTGGAAGCCGGGGTCTTCGC
>JBIODO010000380.1:0-4210 GCA_044445225.1 Burkholderiales bacterium | reverse complement strand
CGGATCCAGCCCGTGCTGCGTGTGGTGCCGTGCATCATGCGAGCTCTCCCATGCGCGCTTGCGCGTACGCGCCAAGCGAGCGTCATTGTCCGACTGCGGTTGCGCTGCGTGTCACAAGACGTTGGCGGCATTGGGCGCCGCTGCAATGAGCGCCTGACTGCGCGTCAGACCGCGATCGGTGCCTTAATCGCCGGATGGCTCTCGTACTCGAGGATCTCGAAGTCCTCGTAGGCGTAGTCGAAAATCGACGGTGGACGCCGCTTGAACCGCAGCAGCGGGTACGCGAAGGGCTGGCGTGCCAGCTGTGTGGTCACCTGCTCGACGTGGTTGCTATAGATATGGCAATCGCCGCCAGCCCAGATGAAGTCGCCTACCTCGAGATCGCATTGTTGCGCCAACATGTGCGTCAGCAGCGCATAGCTGGCGATGTTGAACGGCACGCCGAGAAAGATGTCGGCGCTGCGTTGATACAGCTGGCAGCTCAGCCGCCCCGGCGCACCGGGCCGATCGCCGGGCGCGACGTAGAACTGGAAGAACGCATGGCACGGCGCCAGTGCCATCTTCGGAATGTCGGCCACGTTCCACGCGCTGACGATGATGCGCCGCGAGTCGGGGTCGCTCTTCAGTTGCTTGACCACCTGCGCGATCTGGTCGACGTGGCCACCGTCGGGTGTGGGCCAGCTGCGCCACTGCACGCCGTACACCGGACCGAGCTCTCCTTGCGGGCTCGCCCACTCGTCCCAGATGGTGACGCCGCGCTCGCGCAGCCAGTTGGCATTGGAATCGCCGCGCAGGAACCACAGCAGCTCCAGCGCGATGCTCCTGAAATGCACCTTCTTGGTGGTGACCAGCGGGAAACCTTCGCGCAGGTCGAAGCGCATCTGGTGGCCGAACACGCTGCGCGTGCCGGTGCCGGTGCGGTCGGTCTTGGCCACGCCGTGCGTGAACACATGGCGCATGAAATCCTCGTACTGGGTGCGCACCGGACGCGAAGAGCTCATGCGCACATTCTAGGAGCGCACCGGCTCGGCCGCCGGCTCGAGGTCGAACTGCATCGCTGCCAGCCGCGCGTACAAGCCGCCGCGCGCCACCAGCTCGGCGTGCGGTCCGGTCTCGACGATGCGCCCGGCATCGAGCACGACGATGCGGTCGGCGCGTTGCACGGTGGCCAGTCGGTGCGCGATCACCAGCGTCGTGCGGTCGCGCATCGCTGCCTCGAGCGCGGCCTGCACCATGCGCTCGCTCTCGGCGTCGAGCGCGCTGGTGGCCTCGTCGAGCAGCAGCAGCGGCGGGTTCTTCAGCATCGCGCGTGCGATCGCGATGCGCTGGCGCTGGCCGCCTGACAAGCGCACGCCGCGTTCGCCGAGAAAGCTCGCGTAGCCGTCGGGCAGCGCGCTGATGAAGTCGTGGGCAAAGGCCGCGTGCGCCGCGGCGATCACCTCGTCATCGCGCGCGTCGGGCCGGCCGTAGCGGATGTTCTCCATCGCGCTGGTGGAGAACACGGTGCTGTCCTGCGGCACGATGCCGATGCGGCCGCGCAAGTCGGCCAGCTTCAGCTCGCGCACCGGCACGCCATCGAGCCGCAGGCTGCCGCTGCTGACGTCGTAAAAGCGCAGCAGCAGGTGGAACAACGTGCTCTTGCCGGCGCCGCTCGGGCCGACGACGGCCACCGTTTCTCCGGGCTGCACCTGCAGCGACACGTCGCGCAGCGCCGCGTGCTGCGGGCGCGAGGGGTAGCTGAAGCTCACCTGCTCGAACGCCAGCGCCGATCCGCCATTCACCGCCGGCAATGCGCGCGGCATCGCGGGCTCGGCCACCGGCGAGCGTGCGGCAAGCAGCTCCATCAGGCGCTCGGTGGCGCCGGCCGCGCGCAGCAGATCGCCATAGACCTCGGACAGCACCGCCACGCTGCCGACAAGGATGATCACGTAGACCACGGTCTGCCCCAGATGGCCGGCGCTGATGGTGCCGGCGATCACCGCCTGCGTGCCCTGGTACAGGCCCCACAGCAACGCGCCGAAGGTGGCGGTGATGATGAAGGCCACCAGCGCCGCGCGCACACGCGTGCGCTTGCGCGCCGTATCGAAGGCCTCCTCGGTGGCACGGCCGAAGCGCGCAGCTTCGTTGGGCTCCTGCACGAACCCTTGCACCACCGGGATCGCGTTGAGCACCTCGGCGGCGATGGCGCTGGAGTCGGCCACCCGATCCTGACTCGCGCGGCTCAGGCGGCGCACGCGGCGGCCGAACAGCAGCGACGGCAGCACCACCAGCACCAGGATGCCGAGCACCTGCGTCATCACGTAGGGGTTGGTGACGACCAGCATGGCCAGGGCGCCCAGGCCCATCACCGTGTTGCGCAGGCCCATGCTCAGGCTGGAGCCGACCACCGTTTGCACCAGCGTGGTGTCGGTGGTCAGCCGCGATAGCACCTCGCCGGTCTGCGTGGTCTCGAAGAACTCGGGGCTCTGGCGCAGCACGTGCGCATACACCGCGTTGCGCAGGTCGGCGGTCACGCGCTCGCCGATCCACGTGACCATGTAAAAGCGCGCGGCCGAAAACACGCCGAGCGCGGCGCCGACGAAAAACAGCGCCACGAAGTGCTCGCGCAGCGCCATCACGCGCTGCCCCGGGTCGGCAGCGATCAACCCCTGGTCGATTAGCGACTTCAGGGCCAGCGGCAGCACCAGCGTGCTGACGGCGGCGCCGACCAGAAAGACCAGCGCAAGCACGATGCGCGCGCGATACGGCCGCAGGAACGGCAGCAAGCCCGACAACGAGCGCGGCGACCCGCTTTGCGCAGGCGCGCGCGCAACTGCGCCCGCTGCATGCCCCGTGGAGATGGTGGTGTTGGCGGCCATCGCAGCAGTCTAAGGCGCGCGACGTGTGCCCCAGATGTCAGCGCTTGGTGTCCTTGCCTGCGGGCGGGCGCGCCGTCGAGCGCGCGGCAACGTCACGGCCGCGACGCGTCAGCGCGTCGCGCAGCAGGTACTCCACCTGCGCATTGGCGCTGCGCAGCTCCTGCGCGGCCATGCGCTCGATCTCGGCCCACAGGCCGGGGTCGATGCGCAGCAGAAACGACTTCTTGTCCGGCGAGGCCACGACAGTGCGCTGCGTGCGACGACTTCAACCGCGACGGGCCACGCCGTGCGTCCACACGGCGTGTGCCCGCTGGCAGTCATGAGATGAAGTCACCGGCGGGCAACGAATCAGTTGTACAGCGTGCCGGCGTTGATGATCGGCTGCGCGTCCTTGTCCGAACACAGCACGACCAGCAGGTTGCTCACCATCGCAGCCTTGCGTTCGTCGTCGAGCACCACGATCTCTCGCTCCGACAGGCCCTTGAGTGCCGACTCGACCATGCTGACCGCGCCGAGCACGATCTTTTGCCGCGCACCGATGATGGCCTCGGCCTGCTGCCGGCGCAGCATCACCTGTGCGATTTCAGGTGCATAGGCCAGGTGGCTCAGTTTGGCGTCTTCGACCGCCACGCCGGCGTCGGCGAAGCGCTCCTGCAATTCGGTCTTCAGCGCCACCACCGCGGCGTTGCCGGCGCGCAGCGTGGTTTCGCCGGGTGCCAGATCCTCGCCTTCGTCGTAGGCAAACTGGGTGGCCAGGTGGCGGATCGCGGCTTCGGCCTGCACCTTGACGTAGTTCTCGAAGTCATCGACTTCGAACACGGCCAGCGCGGTGTCGCGCACGCGCCAGACGACCACGGCGCTGATCTCCACCGGGTTGCCGCGCTTGTCGTTGACCTTGAGCGTCGGCGCGTTCAGGTTGCGCGCGCGCAGCGAGATGTGGCGCTTGCGATAGAACGGATTGGCCCAGCGCAGGCCCTCGGCGCGGTCGGTGCCGATGTACTGGCCGAACAGCGTGAGGATGGCGCCCTCGTTGGGCTGCAGCATGTACGGGCCCGCCAGCATGAAGATGCCCAGCACCAGCAGCAACGCTTCGGCCAGCACCATCGCAGCGGAGCCGCGCAACATGGCGATGCCGTACAAACCTGCGGCGATGGCGGCCAACGCGAAGGCGATCATCACGTAGCCGTTGCGCGATGTGGCCGGGTGTTCGTGGCGGCGTTCGGCACGGGGTTGCATGCGGCCTCCGTAGCTATTGAAGTGATATCACTGTAATAGCCATCTGCCGTTGGCGTCAAGCCCGCGTTGCGGGAAACGCGACGCCGCAATGTCCGCGGCGGCCCAGGTGCTGCGTG
>JBIODO010000379.1:0-4218 GCA_044445225.1 Burkholderiales bacterium | reverse complement strand
TCGCCACGCCGTGCAGTTCGGCGGCGGCGCGGCTGATCTCGACCGCAGCGGGAACGATCTCGTGGCCGATGTCGTCGCCGTGCAGGATGCCGATGCGAAGAGGTGGCACGGGCATGGCGTTCATCGATCAGTTGACTCCATAGAACATGAGCTGCTGCTCGTGCAAGAGCGCGTTCCTACCCTCGGTCTTCATCGTCGGTTCTCCTGTTCTCATGCCCGTCCTCATTCGATCTTGACCTTGGCGCTCTTGACCAGGTTGACCCAGAACTGGCCATCGTCGGCGAGGAAGGCGTTGAACTGCTCGGGCGACGCCGACAGCGACACCTCGGTGCCCTCGCGGGCCAGCGCCGCCTTCACCGAGGGCTGCTGCATCGCGCTGACCGTGGCGTCGTAAATCTGCTTGACGATGGCCGCCGGCGTGCCCGCGGGCACGAACATGCCGTACCAGAACTCGAGGTTGTATTCGGGCAGCCCTGCTTCCCGCATGCCGGGCAGACCTGGCACCAGCGCCGAGCGCTCGCGCGTGCTGACCGCGAGCGCAAGCAGCTTGCCGCCGTTGGCCTGAGGCAGCACCGTCGGCGACGTGCCGAAGGTGAGTTGGGTGTCGCCCGCCATCACCGATTGGATCGCCAGGCTGCCGCCGCGATACGGGATGTGCGTCATCTGCGCGCCGGTGAGCTGGCTGAAGAGGGCCGCGCCGAGGTGCGGTGCCGAGCCGTTGCCCGAGCTGGAGTAGTTGAGCTTGCCTGGATCTTTCTTGGCGGCCGCGACTAACTCGGCCACCGAGTGGATGCCCGTGGCGGGGTTGACCGCGAGCACCAGCGGCGATGTCGTGATCTTGGTGACCGCGATCAAATCCTTCGCCGTGTACGACAAGGCCGGGTTGAGCGCCGGGTTGACCGAGATGCTGCTCGGGCTCGCGATCAGCAGCGTGTAGCCATCCGGCGCTGCCTTGGCCACCAGGTCGGCGGCGATGCTCGAGCCGTTGCCCGGTTTGTTGTCGACCACCACCGTCTGGCCGAGCGCCTTGCCGAATGCATCGCTCATCGCGCGAGCCACGGTGTCGGCAGCGCCGCCGGGCGCGAAGCCGATCACCAGCCGGATCGGCTTGCTCGGGTACGCAGCAGGCTGTGCGCTTGCGTGGCTGCCAAGTGCACCCACAGCGAGCGCCAGAACCAGCCTTAGCACTCTCATGGTTTGGCTCCCATTCGGAATCTTGAGCAGGTCAATGCGCGACCGGCATGCGCAGCACGATCTTGCCGACATGGGCCGCGGCTTCCATGCGTGCCTTCGCCTCGCGCAGGCGCGCGAAGTCGAACACCTGGTCGATCCACGGCTTGATGCGGCCGGCGGCGATGAGGGGCATCACGTCCGCCACGAAGCGCGGCACGGCGGCCGCTCGCTGCTGCTTGCTGCGCAGCTTGTTGGAGACGCCGAACAGCGTAAGCCGTTTGGCGTGCAGCGCCTCCAGGTCGATATCGGCGTGCAGCACGCCATCGACGTACCCCACGGTGGCCAGCCGGCCTTCGAAGGCCAGCGCGCGAATGTTCTCGGCAAACACCGAGCCGCCGACGGTATTGACGATGACGTCGGCGCCATGCCGCCCGGTGGCCTCCATCACCGCGGCCGCAAAGTCAGCGTCGCGCGTGCGCAGCGCGACGTCCAGGCCAAGCGGCGCCAGCAGCGCCAGCTTGTCCGCCGATCCCGATGTGCCGATCACTTTCGCGCCGAGCACTTTGCCCAGCTGCAGCGAGGCCACGCCGACACCCGACGACACGCCGTTGATCAGCAGCCACTCGCCGGCCTTGAGCCGGCCCTGCAGCACCAGCATGTCGTAGGCCACGAGGAACGTCAGCGGGATGCTGGCGGCCGCTTCCCACGACAAGCTCAGCGGCATCGCGATGGCCTCGGCCCCTTCCATCAGCGCGTACTCGGAGAACGCGCCGGTGCAACGGCCCATCACACGGTTGCCCGGCTTGAAGCCTGTGACACCGTCGCCGACCGCGACGACCTCGCCGGCACCTTCGCCGCCGATGGCTTTCCATGTGCCGGCCTTGCCGTGCAGGCCGTGGCCGAGCACGAACTCACCGCGATTCAACGCCGCAGCGTGCACGCGCACCAGCAACTGGCCCGCTGCCGCCTGCGGCAGCGGCGTGTCGCGCAACTCGAGCGCGGTGGCCGTGTCGGTCATCTGCATCCACCAGGATTGCATCGTCGTGTTCCTAGCGGCCGCCGAAGAGCAGCTTGCGATCAGGCATGGCGTCACCTCATTCCTCGAGTTGGATGTTGCGCGCCTTGGCCAGAGCGGTCCAACGGGTGATCTCGGCGCGGATGTACTGGCCGAACTGTTGCGGCGTCATCGGCCACGGCTCGACGGCCTCGGCCGCGAGCTTGTCGCGCAGATCGGGCGTCCGCAGCACCGCCACTTGCGTGTCGTTCAGGCGCTTGACCACTTCGGGCGAAATGCCGGCGGGGCCGACCGAGCCATACCACTGCATCGCATCGAAACCCTGAAAGCCGACCTCTTCCATCGTGGGCACGTCCTTGAGCTGCGGGCTGCGCGCCTTGCCCGTGACGGCCAGCGCGCGCATGCGGCCCGAGCGCAGGTGCGGCAGCGCCGCGGCCAGGCCCGGGAACATCGCCTGGGTTTGCCCGCCCAGCAGGTCGTTGATCGCCGGCGCGATGCCGCGGTACGGCACGTGCACGATGAACACCCCGGTCTCCTGCTTGAAGAGTTCCATCGTCAAGTGCGTCAGCGAGCCCGGCCCCGCAGAGCCGTAGCTCAGCTTGCCCGGATTGCGCTTCGCGTAGTCGATGAACTCCTTCACCGACTGCACGGGCAGGCTGGCGTTGACGACCAGTGCGTTGGGTGTCGCGCCGATCATCCCGATCGGCGTGAACTGCTTGATCGGGTCGTAAGGGATGTGACGCGTCGCGGGCGTCGTGCCGTGCGTGGCCACGTAGCCTTGCATGAGCGTGTAGCCATCGGGCGCGGCGCGCGCAGTGGTCTGGCTGGCGATCACCCCGCCGCCGCCGCTCTGGTTGTCGACCACGAAGGGCTTGCCGAGCAGCGCACCCCATCGCTCGGTGACCACGCGCGCGATCATGTCGTTGCCGCCGCCGGCGGCCACCGGCACGATGTAGCGAATCGGCTTGGCGGGATACGACTGCGCAAAGCCCGCGCTGGGCATTGCAACCGCAGCCGAGGCTGCCTGCAGCAGTGCACGGCGTTTCATGCTGTCTCCTGTGGTTGTGCGGCGAATTGTCACCCGCCGCGGGTGCACCTTCGCCAAGCTCCTCGTGCAGGCAGTCGCACGAGCGAAAGCAGGCGGCGCCGCTGACGCGTATTTGAGGGCGCGTTCAGGTTCCGTTGCGAGCGCAACCGTAGAGTGCGCATTGTCGTCCGATGCGAAAGCGCCATGCGATACACCAAAGCCCTGCCCGCCATCGCCATCTTCTTCGCGGGCCTTGCCTGCGGAGGCTATCTGTTCGACGAGTCCGTGCCGCGATCGTTCCTTGCGCTGGGTGACTGCGGCGATCGCTGCTACAGCCCCAACGAGCTCGCCGGGCTGATCGCGTCGGCGGCGATTCTTCGAGTGCCGTTTGCGATCCCGAACGTGGCCCTGGAGTCGGACACTTGCATCGCAGTGCGTCACCCCAAGCCGGAAAATCGCGTCCACTACGTGCTGTTCCCGAAGCACGATACGCGCAACATCACCACCGTGACCGAGCAGGATGCGCCGTTCGTGCTGGGGTGCTTCGCGCTGGCGCGCGAACTGGTGGCGCGCGACAAGTTGCAAAGCTGGCGGTTGTCGACCAACGGGCCCACGCTGCAAGACGTGGCGTACCTGCACTTCCACCTGATCGGGCGCTGAAGGGCGACCGCGATTTGCGGTTTGCCCAGTGCAGCAGTAGCATCCCGCGCCGTCGCGCACCCGATCCGGGCGCAGCCAGCGCTGAGGAAAGCTGAATAAGAGCCCTGCACCGCTATCGCGATGCGCAGGGCAACGTGCACCTGGGAATCGCCGCGCCCTACGCGGCGTTCTTCGGCGTCATCGCGGCGATTCTGGTCGCCTGTCTGATCTTCAAGATGCCGGTGCCGGCGGCCGTCTCGGCCTTCGCGCTCGGCTCGCTCTCGGGGCTGCTTGGCATCGTCTGGATCATCCTGGCCGCGATGTTCCTGTACACGATGAGCGTGGTGAGCGGCAAGTTCGAGAT
>JBIODO010000378.1:0-4244 GCA_044445225.1 Burkholderiales bacterium | reverse complement strand
GTCAAGTTGCGCAAGGGCGTGATGTTTCCCGACAAGCCCGGCGTGATGAAGGCGCGCGAGCTGGTCGCCGACGACGTGGTGTACAGCTTCTATCGCCTCGACAAGAGCCCGAAGAAGATCCCCACCTATTACGACCACGTTGACAAGGTCGAGGCCACCGACAAGTACACGGTGCTGTTCACCTTCAAGAACTACAACGCCGAATGGGACTACCGCTTCGGCTGGGGCTACTACTCGGGCATCGTGCCCAAGGAAGTGTCGGATGCCGGCGCCAAGGACTGGAAGAACGCCAACGGCAGCGGCCCCTTCGAGCTGACCGACTATGTGCAGGGCAACGCCGCCACCTTCAGCAAGAACGCGCTGTACTGGGACAAGGAGACCATCGGCGGCCAATCGTACAAGCTGCCCTTCGTCGACAAGATCGTCTACCGCACGATCAAGGACGAAGCCACGATGCAAACCGCGCTGCGCACCGGCAAGATCGACGTGCTGGAGTCGATCCGCTGGAGCGCAGTGGACGAGCTCAAGAAGAGCGCGCCGGCACTGAAGTGGAAACGCTGGGTCAACACCGGAGGCGTCTTCGTCGCGATGCGCGTCGACACCAAGCCGTTCGACGACATCCGGGTGCGACGTGCGCTGAACATGGCGGTCAACAAGCAGGAGATCGTCAAGTCGTACTACGGCGGCAACGCCGATCTGTTTGCCTACCCGATGCACCCCGACTACGTCGGCTACTACGAGACGCTGGACAAGATGCCGATCGCGGCGCAGGAGCTGTTCACCTACAACCCGGAGAAAGCCAAGGCGCTGCTGGCCGAGGCCGGCTATCCCAAGGGCTTCGGCTTCAAGGTGCAGGTCTGCTCGTGCTCGCCGGACCAGATGGACCTGCTGCCGCTGGTGGCGGCCTACCTCGACAAGGTGGGCGTCAAGGTCGAGATCCAGCCGATGGAGTACGGCGCGTTCCTGTCGGCGATGACCACCAAGACCAACGCCGCCGGCTACATGATGCAGAACGGGCACACCAACCCGACCACCAGCATCCGCAAGAGCTTCGTCACCAAGCAGACCTGGAACCCGGCGCAATACAGCGACCCGGACTTCGACAAGCGCATGGCCGATGTCTACCTGGAGCGCGACGAGAGCAAGCGGCAGCTGCTGATCAAGCTGATGACGCGCGACATCGTCGAGAAGGCGCCCTACATCTGGCTGCCCACCGCGTACGTCTACAGCGCGTGGTGGCCGTGGGTGAAGAACTACGACGGCGAGTTGCGCGTCGGCTCCGAACGGCCGGGGCCGATCCACGCGCGCATCTGGATCGATCAGGAGCTGAAAAAGAAGATGGGATTCTGAGAACCCCGGTCCACCCACGAAGACCTCGCGGTGGCAACTCCTCTGCTCGACGTGCGCGGCCTGACGACGCGCTTTCGCACCGAGCGCGGCGAGGTGACCGCGGTGGACGACGTGTCGTTCACGCTCGAGGCCGGCCAGACGCTGGCCATCGTCGGCGAGTCGGGCTCGGGCAAGAGCGTCACTGCGCTGTCGCTGATGCGCTTGATTCCGCAGCCGCCGGGCCGCATCAGCGCGGGGCAGATCTTTTTCGAAGGGCAAGACCTGCTCGCGCTGAGCGAAGAGCAGATGCGCTCGGTACGCGGCAACCGCATCTCGATGATCTTCCAGGAGCCGATGAGCTCGCTGAACCCATCGCTGACGGTCGGCCTGCAGGTGGCCGAGCCGATCAACGTGCACCGCAAGGTGCCTTGGCCGGCCGCCTTCAAGGCTGCCCGTTCGTTGCTCGAACGGGTGCAGATTCCCGACGCCGAGAGCCGGCTGCACACCTATCCGCACCAGTACTCCGGCGGCATGCGCCAGCGCGCGATGATCGCCACCGCGCTGGCCTGCAACCCCAAGCTCATCATCGCCGACGAGCCCACCACCGCGCTCGACGTCACCGTGCAGGCGCAGATCCTCGACCTGCTGAAGGAACTGACGCGCGAAACCGGCGCCGCGCTGATCCTGATCACGCACGACCTCGGCGTTGTGGCGCGCTACGCCGACCGCGTGGTCGTGATGTACGCCGGCCGCGTGGTCGAGCAGGCGCCGGCGGCGGCGTTGTACCGGGCACCGCAGCACCCCTACACGCGCGGCTTGCTGGCCTCGGTACCGCGCCTGGACGGCGCGGCCGGCGAGCGGCTGGTGCCGATCGACGGTGCGCCGCCCGACCTGGCCGCGCTGCCACCGGGCTGCGCCTTCGCACCGCGCTGCACGCACGCGCTGGCCAGTTGCCTCGACACCCGCCCGCTGTTGCGCGCTGTCGCCAACGCCGCGTCGCCGGACCACCACCACGCCTGCCTGCGCGATGAACTCCCCGTTGAATGACCCCGCGCTGCGCGGCAACGACGAGTTGTTGCGCGTGGACGATCTGAAGGTGCACTTCCCGGTCACCCAGGGCGTGCTGTTCAAGAGCACCGTCGGTGTGGTCAAGGCGGTGGACGGCGTGTCGTTCACGATCCGCCGCGGCGAGACGCTGGGCCTGGTCGGCGAAAGCGGCTGCGGCAAGTCGACCACCAGCCTCGCGGTGTTGCGCATGCAGCCGGTCACCGCGGGCCGCATCGTCTTCGAGGGGATGGACATCACCGCGCAAGACCGCAGCAGCGGCACTTTTCGCCGCCGCATGCAGATGGTCTATCAAGATCCGTATGGCTCGCTCGATCCACGCATGCGGGTGCGCGACATCGTCGGCGAGCCGCTCACGGTGCACGGCCTCACCCACAGCCGCGCCGAATACAACGAGCGCGTCGCCGCGCTGCTGGCCACCGTGGGCCTGCTGCCGGCGATGGCCGAGCGTTATCCGCACGAGTTCTCGGGCGGCCAGCGCCAGCGCATCGCCATCGCGCGCGCGCTCGCGCTCGAGCCCAGCCTGGTGATCTGCGACGAGCCGGTGTCGGCACTCGACGTGTCGATCCAGGCGCAGGTGATCAACGTGCTGATGGAGTTGCAGCAGCGGCTGAGGCTGTCGTACCTGTTCGTCGCGCACGACCTGGCGGTGGTGCGCCACATCAGCCACCGCGTCGCGGTGATGTACCTCGGGCGCATCGTCGAGATCGCCGAGCGCGAGGCGCTGTTTCGCGAACCGCTGCATCCGTACACGCAGGCGTTGTTGTCGGCGGTGCCGGTGGCCGACCCGGCGGCTGAAAAGCGGCGCCCGCGCCAGGTGCTGCGCGGCGAGGTGCCCAGCGTGATGCGCCCGCCCAGCGGTTGCCACTTTCATCCACGCTGCCCGCACGCGATGGCGGTGTGCAGCGAGCAGAGCCCGCCGCTGGTCACGCTCGAAGGCGGGCGCGCAGTGGCATGCCACCTGCACGGCAAGGTGACGATCGCGCTGCACGAGGCGGCCGTCAGCCCATGACGCGGGGCACCGAGCGCTTCGAAGACAAGCGCGAAATCATCCTCGACGTCGCGGCGCGCCTGTTCAACCAGCACGGCATCAAGGGCGGCCTGCTGTCGGAGCTCGCACAACGGGTGGGCCTGGCGACCAACAGCCTCACCTACTACTACCGCAGGAAGGAAGACCTCGCGTGCGCATGCCTGCAGCGCGCGATGGACGCGTTGGTGGCCGTCGTCGACACGGCGGCGCGCCAGCGCACGCTGGCGCTGCGCGTTCGCGCGTTGTTCAGCGGCTACCTCGGACTGCTGGCCGACATCGCCGAAGGGCGCCACGCCGAACTGATCGTCTTTTCCGACCTGCTGTCGCTGGCGCCTCCGCAGCGCGACCCGATGGCCGCCGCCTACACGCAGATGTTCCGCCGCGTGCGCGGCCTGCTCGATGCACCCGACGCGCCGCGGCTGGAGGCTGCCGCCCGCAACGCACGCGGCCATCTGCTGCTGTCGACCGTGTCGTGGGCGCGCGCCTGGCTGTCGCGCCACGAGCCGGTGGACTATGCGCGCGTCGCCACGCAGATCGCGGACATCGTGCTGTTCGGCATCGCCAGCCCGGGCCGGCACCTCGCCGACGCCGCGCCGCATTCGCATGCGCTGGCGCTCGACGACAACGATGACACCGCCACGCGCGCCGCCTACCTGCGCGCCGCCACGCGACTGGTCAACGAATGCGGCTACCAGGGCGCGTCGGTCGACCGCATCGCCGCCGAGCTGCGCCTGACGAAGGGCTCGTTCTATCACCACCATGAAACCAAAGAGGAGCTGATCAACGCCTGCTTCGAGCGCACGTTCGCCGTCATGCGCGC
>JBIODO010000377.1:0-4263 GCA_044445225.1 Burkholderiales bacterium | reverse complement strand
GCGCACCTCGCCGGCCACCACCGCGAAGCCGCGGCCCTGCTCGCCGGCGCGCGCGGCTTCCACCGCGGCGTTCAACGCCAGGATATTGGTCTGAAACGCGATGCCGTCGATGGTGCCGATGATGTCGGCGATGCGCTTGGAGGAGCCTGCGATGTCGTTCATGTTGGACACCACCTGCTGCATCACTGCGCCGCCGCGCTGGGCAGCGCCGGAGGCTGAAGCGGCCAGCTGATTGGCCTGGGCGGCGGAGTCCGCACTCTGGCGCACGGTGCCAGTGAGCTGCTCCATCGATGAGGCGCTGCGCTGCAGGTTGGCCGCCGCCTGTTCGGTGCGCTGGCTCAGGTTGGCATTGCCGTTGGCAATCTCGACGCTCGCGGTGTGGATCGAGTCGGAGCTGGCACGTACCGACAGCAGCGCCGACTCCACGCGCGCCAGTGCCTGCTGCAGCGTCTTGGTGGCCGCGCCGGTGGCGCGCGCGCGCACGACGTCGAAGCTGACATGGCCGTCATGGCCCACCAGCTGCTGCGCGATGCGCTCGAGTTCGTCGGCGATGTGCGAGTCGCGCTTGGCGCGCTCGGCGAGCATCACCAGGATCGCGGCCTCGGCCACCACGTAGGCCGCATGCTCGAGCACCGTGCCCAAGCCTGGCTGCGTGAAGCACAAGACGCCCCAGCCCCACTGCTGAAAGTAGTTGAAGCTCAGGTGGTGCAGCGCGATGGCGGCGGCACCGGCCACCACCGCCTCCCAGCGCCGGTAGACGATGGTCACCGCGAGCAGCGAGAACACCGAGAAGTGCGCCACGGTGTTTCCACGGGCAGCGTGGATCAGCACAGCGGTCATCGCCATGCCCAGCACCGGCATCACCAGCACGCTGCCGGTGCCGCCCTGGAACACCAGCGCCGCCAGCCACGCCGTGCCCATCAGCAGGCCGCCGACCAGAACCGCCGTCCACGGCGCATCGTTTGAAAACCCGTAGCCGATGGCGCCAGCGAAGATGACCGTCATGGCCACCAGCAGCGCCTTGTCGTTGGAGTGCAATTTCATGGCGGGAACGTCCTCGCTGTCGCGGCGCGATGAAGTCAAAAGGGAATCGGTCAATTGGTGCCGTTGAGCAGGCCCATGTCGGGGCTGCTCATCAGCGCTTCGATGTCCATCAGGATCAGCATGCGATCGCCGACGCTGCCGATGCCGGTGAGGGCGCCGTTGTCGGCCCCGTTGGAGGCCATCGGCGGCGCGGGGCGGATCGCCTCGGCCGGCAGTTCGAGCACGTCGGACACCGAGTCGACCACGGCGCCGACCACGCGGCCCTTCACGTTGAGCACGATCACCACCGTGAAGTGGTTGTACTCGGCCTGCGCGCAGCCCAGCCGCACCCGCAGGTCGACGATCGGCACGATCACGCCGCGCAGGTTGACCACGCCCTTCAGATAGCCGGGCGCGTTGGCGATGCGCGTGGGTTGCTCGTACGAGCGGATTTCCTGCACGCGCAGGATGTCGATGCCGTACTCCTCGCCGCCGAGCTTGAAGGTGAGGTATTCGCCGGCGCGGGCCATGCCGGCGTCGGCCGGGCCTTCGTGGCGGGCGATGCGTTGGCCTTCTTTGATCATGTCCATGGTCGTTCAGTCCTCATGCGCGCTGTGCGCCATTGCAATGCTTAGAAAGTGTTCCACTCGCCGCGCTCGCCCACAGACTGGTGCTGGGGCGGTCGAGCCGATGAAGGAGGCTGCAGTCGGCCGGCCGCCGCGCTGGCATCGCGGATGACAGTGCGCGCGGTGTCGGCATGGGCGTTGGGCGCGGCATCTGCCGTGCGCTCCAGCACCGCCTGCGTGAGAGCCTGCTGCGCGCTGGCGTCGAGCTTGAAGATGCCGACCACCTGCGTCAGCCGGGTGGCTTGTTCCTTCAGCGACACGGCTGACGCGGCCGATTGTTCGACCAGCGCGGCGTTCTGCTGGGTCATCTGGTCGAGCTGATTGACGGCGCTGTTCACCTGGCCGATGCCGTCGCTCTGTTCGGTGGCGGCGGCGGTGATCTCGCCGATCATGTCGGTCACGCGCTGTACCGAAGCGACGATCTCGTTCATCGTGGCGCCGGCGTCGGACACCAGCTTCGATCCGGTTTCAACCTTGCCCACGGAGGCGCCGATCAGGGCCTTGATTTCCTTGGCTGCTGCGGCCGAACGCTGCGCCAGGCTACGCACCTCGGAGGCAACGACTGCGAAGCCGCGGCCCTGCTCACCCGCGCGTGCCGCTTCGACCGCGGCGTTCAGCGCGAGGATGTTGGTCTGGAACGCAATGCCGTCGATGACACCGATGATGTCGACGATCTTCTTGGAAGAGGCGTGGATCTCGTCCATGGTAGCGACCACCTGCGACACCACTGTGCCGCCGCGTTGCGCAACCTCGGCCGCGGAGACCGCGAGTTGATTGGCCTGGCGCGCCGAATCGGCCGATTGTTTGACGGTGGTGGTCAGCTGCTCCATCGCGCTGGCCGTCTGCTGCAGGTTGCTCGCGGCCTGCTCGGTGCGCGCCGACAGGTCCTGGTTGCCGGAGGCGATTTCGGCGCTGGCGATGCCGATGCTGTCGGTGCTGGCGCGCACCTGGCCCACGAGCTTGTGCAGCGTGTCCTGCATGCGTCCGAGCGTGCGCAGCAACTCGCCGAGTTCGTCGCCGCGCTCCGAGCCGAGCGCCTGTGACAGGTCGGTGGCGGCGATGCGCGTTGCCGCCGCGACAGCTTGGCGCAGCGGGCGCATCACCGATCGCGTGATCGCCCAGGCCATGCAGGTGCCGACCACCAGCGCCGTTGCCATCAGCACCAGCAGCAGCACCTCGGCTTGCGCGATCTCGCGGGCCACCTTGTCGGCGTGCTCGCGCGCCAGGTCGTTCTGGCGCTGCAGCAGGGCCTTCATCGAGTCGACGTAGGCCTCGGCGTCAGGCAGCATCAGGCTCTTCAGCGTGTCGGGGGCGGATTTGTCGCCCTGTTTCAGCTGCTCGGTCAGGCGGGCGCGCAACTCGAGGTAGCTCTTGCGTCGCTCGGATACGGTGGCGAGCAGGGCCTTGCTCGCCGGCTCGGCGAGACCGGCGTCGAGTTCCTTCTGCAGTTCGGAGATGCGCGCCGAGGTCTCCTTCATCAGCGGCGAGAAATAGGCTTCGACGTCGGACACGCCACCGGCTTTTGCGATCGCCAATGTGCGGGTGACGTTCAGTTCGGTCAGGCCGACCCAGGTCGAAACGACCCGGGCGCGGTGGTCAAGATCACGGGCTTCGTTGCTGTGGCGCGTGTTGTTGCGCAGTTGCACCCACGAGACCGCGGTCAGTGCAGCCATCAGGGCGAGCACGGCGCAAAAGCCGAGCGCGAGGCGCTGTCCGAGTTGAAGGTTGTTCAGTTTCATGGCCGTCTGGTGCAGTGCGGGTGGTGCGCTCAATGGCGCGACAAACGCACCAGTGCGCCCACATCGAGGATCAGCGCCACGCGGCCGTCGCCCATGATGGTGGCGCCGGACACATTGCACACCTTGCGGTAGTTCGACTCCAGGTTCTTGACCACCACCTGCTGCTGGCCGAGCAACTCGTCGACCAGCACCGCGACGCGGCCGCCCTCGGCCTCGACGATCACCATGATGCCGTTGCCCTCGCCGCCCTGCGTGCGCGGCACCTCGAACACGCCTTCGAGGTCGATCACCGGCATGTACTCTTCCCGGACCTGCACCACGCGGTTGGCGCCGCCGACGGTGCGGATCATCCCAGGCTCCACCTGGAACGATTCGACCACCGATGACAGCGGCAGGATGTAGCACTCCTGGCCGACGCCGATGCTCATGCCGTCCATGATGGCCAGCGTGAGCGGCAGGCGCACCTTCACGCTCATGCCGTAGCCTTCGGCCGAGTCGATTTCGACGCTGCCGTTGAGCGAGGCGATGTTCTGCTTGACCACGTCCATGCCGACGCCGCGGCCCGAGACATCGGTCACCACCTCGGCGGTGGAAAAGCCCGGCGCGAAGATGAGCGCCCACACCTCGGCGTCGCTCAAGGTGTCGGGCGCGTCGATGCCGCGCTCGCGCGCCTTGGCCAGCAGCTTGAGGCGGCTCAGGCCGCGGCCGTCGTCGCGCACCTCGATCAGGATGCTGCCGCCCTGGTGCGAGGCCGCCAGCGTGATGGTGCCTTGTGCCGGCTTGCCCTTGGCCAGCCGCTCGTCGGGCAATTCGATGCCGTGGTCGCACGAGTTGCGCACCAGGTGTGTCAGCGGGTCGGTGATCTTTTCCACCAG
>JBIODO010000376.1:0-4275 GCA_044445225.1 Burkholderiales bacterium | reverse complement strand
GGTTGTCGGGCCGTGCCCCGCTGGCCGAATGGACCATCACCAGGCCGAACGCTAGCAGGGCCACGACCCGCAGCCCCAGCGTCTGGTCGAAGCCGGCGATGTGCGTGGGTGCCGCGGTCACGCGCTCCAGGCCGCTGCGCACCGGCAGCTCGCGCTGCCGCGGCGTGGCGCGCCAGCGCGCGAGCATCGCGCGCAGGCCGAAGTGCTGCAACGCGAGTTTCAAGTTTGCACCTCGCCGTGTTCGGCGGCGAGCTCGTGCACCGCGTGCACGAACACCGCGGCGCGATGGCCGTAGTTGCGGAACATGTCAAGGCTCGCGCACGCCGGGCTCAGCAAGACCGCGTCGCCCGGCCGCGCCTGCTCGAAGCACCAGCGCACGGCCTGCGGCAGGTCGGCATGGCGTTGCATCGGCACGCCGGTGCTGCGCAGCGCCTGCTCGATCGCATCGGCGTCGCGGCCGATCAGCGCCACTGCGCGCGCATGACGCGCCACCGGTTCGGCCAGCGGCGCAAAGTCCTGCCCCTTGCCATCGCCGCCGAGAATCACCACCAGCCGCGCCGGCGCTTTGTCGGCACCCAGACCGATCAACGCAGCGACGGTGGCGCCGACGTTGGTGCCCTTGCTGTCGTCGAACGCTTCAATCTCGCCGACGCGGCCCGCCGGCTGCACGCGGTGCGGCTCGCCACCGTATTCGCGCAGGCCGTGCAGCATCGGCGCCAGCGGGCAGCCGATCGCGGTGGCCAGCGCGAGCGCAGCCAGCGCGTTGGCCGCGTTGTGGCGGCCGCGCAGCCGCAATGCATCGGCAGGCATCAGGCGCTGCAGGTGCAGTTCGGGTGGCACGTCGTCCTTGCGGCGACGCAGGTCGGTGTCCTCGGGAATGGCGCGCACCAGCCAGGCCATGCCGCTCTCGGTGACCAGGCCGTAGTCGCCCGCTGCCGTGGGCGCGCCGAGACCGAAGCGCACCACCGCGCGGCGAGTCGGCTTGACGGCTTTCGCTCTGCCCTTGGCCGCCAGCGGGGTTGCCGGCGCGGTGAGCATCGCCTCGACCCGTGCGTCGTCGCGGTTGATCACCGCGACCGTGCGCGCGCCGAAGATGCGCGCCTTGGCCGCGGCGTAGGCGGCCATGTCGCCGTGCCAGTCGAGGTGGTCTTGCGTCAGGTTGAGCACCGCCGCGGCGTCGGGCTCGAAGCCGCTTGCGCCGTCGAGCTGGAAGCTCGACAACTCGAGCACCCACACCTGTGGCAGCGCGCCATCGTCGAGCACGCTCATCAGCGTGTCGAGCATCGTCGGGCTGATGTTGCCGGCGGCCACCACGCTGCGGCCGGCGCGCTCGACCAAGAGCGCGGTCAGCGCGGTGGTGGTGGTCTTGCCGTTGGTGCCGGTGACCGCCAGCACCTGCGGCGCGTAGTCGCGCTCGCCCCGCAATGCGCCAAGCGCCTGCACGAACAGATCGAGCTCGCCGGCCACCGGCACGTTGGCGGCGCGCGCGGCCTGCAGCGCCGGGGCGACACGCGGATCGTTCGGGGCCAGGCCCGGGCTCTTGAGCAACAGCTGCACGCCCTGCAGCGCCTGCGCATCGAGCGCGCCGCCACGCACCTCGACACCGGGGATCTGCTCGCGCAAGGCGGCCAGTTGCGGCGGCGATTGCCGCGAGTCCCACACCGCCACCCGGGCACCGTGGCGCACGCACCAACGCGCCATCGCCAGGCCCGACTCGCCGAGCCCCAACACCAGGACCAGTTGACCGTGAAGCGATGGCGGCGCGGTCATGCGATCACCTCAGCTTCAGGCTGGCCAGACCGATCAGGCACAGCAGCATCGTGATGATCCAGAAGCGCACCACCACCTGCGTCTCGGTCCAGCCGCTTTTTTCGAAGTGGTGGTGCAGCGGCGCCATCAGCAGGATGCGCCGGCCCTGGCCGTACTTGCGTTTGGTGTACTTGAACCAGCCGACCTGGATCATCACCGACAGCGCTTCGATGACGAAGATGCCGCCCATGATCGCCAGCACGATTTCCTGCCGCGTGATGACGGCGATCGTGCCGAGAGCGCCGCCGAGCGCGAGCGCACCGACGTCGCCCATGAACACCTGCGCCGGATGGGCGTTGAACCACAGGAACGCGAGCCCGGCACCGGCCATTGCCGAGCAGAAGATCAACAGCTCGCCGGCGCCCGGAATGTGCGGGAACAGCAGATAGCGGCTGTACACCGAGCTGCCGACGACGTAGGCGAACACGCCAAGCGCCGAGCCCACCATCACCACCGGCATGATGGCCAGGCCGTCCAACCCGTCGGTCAGGTTGACGGCATTGCTGGCGCCGACGATCACCAGATAGGTCAACGCGATGAAGCCGAACACGCCCAGCGGATAGCTCACCGTCTTGAAGAACGGCAGCATCAGGTCGGCCTTGGGCGGCAGGTCGTTGGAGAAGCCGCTTTGCACCCAACGCAGGAACAGCTCGACGACGCGCAGGTTGGTGGTCTCCGACACGCTGAAGGCCAGATACACCGCGGCGATGAGGCCGATCACCGACTGCCAGAAGTACTTCTCGCCCGACGGCATGCCCTCGGGGTTTTTCTTGACAACCTTGCGCCAGTCGTCGATCCAGCCGATGGTGCCGAAGCCGATGGTCACCAGCAGCACGATCCAGACGAAGCGGTTGCTCCAGTCGAACCACAGCAGCGTCGACACGCCCACGCCGATCAGGATCAGCACGCCGCCCATGGTCGGCGTGCCGCGCTTGATGAGGTGCGTCTGCACGCCGTACTCGCGCACCGGCTGGCCGATCTTCAGCTCGGCCAGGCGGCGGATCACCCACGGCCCAAACACCAGGCCGATCAGCATCGCCGTCATCGCCGCCATCACGGCGCGAAACGTCAGGTACTGCACCACACGCAGAAATCCGAACGGCTCCGGAAAGTGCGTCTGCAGCCACTGCGCCAGCGTGATCAGCATGGGATGCACCTCCGTTGCCACGGCCTAGTGCGCATGCGAGGCCTCCTGCGGCACCAGCGCACGCACCACCCGCTCCATGCCCATGAAGCGCGAGCCCTTGACCAGCGCCGCTGCACAGCGCGGCGCTTCGGTCAGCACCACGATCAACTGCGGCGCATCGGCGAAGTGCCGCGCGCCGGGGCCGAACGCACGTGCCGCGTGCTGGCACAACGAGCCGGCCGTCCACAGGTGCTCGATGCCGCGTTCGCGCGCATAGGCACCGACCTCGGCGTGGAATTCGGCGCCACGCGCGCCGACCTCGCCCATGTCGCCCAGCACCATCCAGTGCGGGCCGGGCAGGCCGGCCAGCAGGTCGATCGCAGCGCGCACCGAATCCGGGTTGGCGTTGTAGCTGTCGTCGACCAGCGCGATGCGCGCGCCGTCACGCTGCCATGCCAGCAGGCGCGAACGCCCGCTGACCGGCGTGAAGCGATCGAGCCCCTGCACGATCGCGGCCATCGGCGCACCGGCGGCCAGCGCTGCGGCCGCTGCGGCCAGTGCGTTGTGCACGTTGTGCGAGCCTGCGACGTGCAAGTTCAACTCGGCCTCGCCGGCGGGCGTGCGTGCGCGCAGCACCCAGCGGTCGCCGGCCCACGTGGCATCGGCGGTGACGTCGGCCTCGCCGCGAGTGGCAAACGTGAGTTGGGTGCGCGAGCCCGCTTGCGTGCGCCAGATCGGCGCCTGCGCATCGTCGGCCGGAAAGACGGCCACGCCCGAGGCCGGCAACGCTTCGATGGCCGCACCGTTCTCGCGCGCCACCGCCTCGACGCTGGCCATGAACTCCTGGTGCTCACGCTGCGCGTTGTTCACGAGCGCCACGGTCGGCGCGGCGATGCGCGCCAACAATGCGATCTCGCCCGGGTGGTTCATGCCGAGCTCGACCACTGCCGCGCGGTGCCACTGGCGGTCGTCTTGCCGCAGCCTCAGCACAGTGAGCGGCACGCCGATGTGGTTGTTCAAGTTGCCGGTCGTGGCCAGCGCAGCATCGCCGCACCACGCGTGCAGAATGCTCGCCAGCATCTGCGTCACGGTGGTCTTGCCGTTGCTGCCGGTCACCGCGATCAGCGGCAGGCTGACGCGGCGGCGCCACGACGCGGCGAGCTCTTGCAGCGCCTGCAGGCTGTCCCCGACCAGCAGGCCCGGCAATCCGGCCTCGGCCAGGCCGCGCTCGGCGATGGCGGCCGCGCCGCCCGCCTGCCGGGCTTGCGCGAGAAAGCCGTGGCCGTCGAAACGTTCGCCGCGCAATGCGACGAACAGAACGCCGGCGCGCAGGCTGCGGG
>JBIODO010000375.1:0-4282 GCA_044445225.1 Burkholderiales bacterium | reverse complement strand
CTGTGGGCCGGCGTGCTCGCGTTGCTGGTGGCTAGCTGGCAGGGCGCCGACATGCGGCCGCTCGATCTGTGGCGCGACGCCGGCAACATGGTGCAGTACGCGCGCGGCTTCTTCCCACCGGACTTCGGTGAATGGCGCTACTACCTGTCGGAGTTGCTCGTCACGCTGCAGATTGCGCTGTGGGGCACCGCGCTGGCGATCGTCTGTTCGGTGCCTTTGGCACTGCTGGCGGCAGAGAACCTGACGCCGTGGTGGGTGCACCAGCCGATCCGGCGCGCGCTGGACGCCTGTCGCTCGATCAACGAGATGGTGTTCGCGTTGCTGTTCGTGGTGGCGGTGGGCCTGGGGCCGTTTGCCGGCGTGCTGGCCTTGTGGGTGCACACCACCGGCGTGCTGGCGAAGCTGTTCTCGGAGGCCGTCGAGGCGATCGATCCCAACCCGGCCGAGGGCATTCGCGCCACCGGCGCGCATCCCGTGGCGGAGATTCTCTATGGCGTGTTGCCGCAGGTGATGCCGCTGTGGGTGTCGTATGCGCTGTACCGCTTCGAGTCGAACGTGCGCTCGGCGTCGGTGGTTGGCATGGTCGGTGCCGGCGGCATCGGCATGGTGCTGTGGGACGTGATCCGCGCCTTTCAATACGCGCAGACCGCGACCGTGTTGTTGATGCTGGTGGTCAGCGTGTCGGTGATCGACCTGGTGTCTGCGCAATTGCGGCGCGCGCTGGTGTGACGGATCTGATATCGGATTAGACATGGAAATGATTCAGGAAATTGAGTTGTTGTTCGCACTGCATGGGCGTCGCAGCTACGATGGCCTGCGGCGCGAATCGGTAACGATCCTCGAGCACTCGCTCCAATGCGCGCAACTCGCCGAGTGGTCGGGTGTCGACAACACATTGATCGGCGCCGCGCTGCTGCACGATATCGGCCATCTTCTGGCGTCGACGGCCGAGAGCGACGACGACGCGCATCAGCATCGCGCAGCCCAGTACTTGGGCGAAGTCTTCCCGGCCGGAGTGGTCGAGCCGGTGCGGTTGCACGTGCTGGCCAAACGCTACCTGGTGACCACCGATTTGCGCTACCTGAGCACGCTATCGGCTGCTTCGGTGCACTCTCTGCACGCGCAGGGTGGCGTTCTGAGACGCGACGAGTGCCTGCGTTTCGCGGCAACACCGCACGCCGAAGACGCCGTGGTGTTGCGTCGCTGGGATGACAGCGCCAAAGTGCCTGGCCGCAAGACGCCGCCGCTTTCGTACTACCTGCCTCTGCTGCGCGAGCTCCAGGTGGGTGTCAGCGTGTCGACAAAGGTCGCCGGGCATGCGCTTGGCCGATGATCCGATGGGCTCTCAGCGCTTGCGGGGCCGTTGTGCCCCTGCGGCTTCCGCCGGCGCGGTGGTGCCTTTGACCGCAGCTTGCGCGAGCTTGAAGAAGACATCGGTGTTGTCCAGCACGCCGGTGAAGGCAAGCGCTCCAGGCCCGAAGGCCGACAGCGGGATGTCGGTAGCGGTGTGCACCGCGGTCTCGCCGGGCACCTGGCCGGTGATCAGGTAGTCGCCGAGCGCATCGTCGCGCTCGACGGCGTTGGCCGGGTACCACTTGAGCGGCTCAGTCCTCACGAAGGGCTGCTGACTGTCGCGTTGGGGGTTTGCGTCGGTGCGCCAATCCTCGTAGCGATCGGCATTGGCGCCATAGCCCACGAGCAGGCGAAAGTCGATGTCGGTCGACTCCGGGTAGCCATCGGCGGCCAGCCGATAGCGCGGAAAACCGGCTCTTTCGTAGACCCCGACGACCTTGTCGCGCAGGTTGGACGCGCCACGCGCCTTGGCGAGGTCACGCAGCGCCGCGTCGGTGACCAGCGAGCCGCCGATCAGCGCTGCGCCCGAACATTCGTGGTCCGCGGTGACGATCACCAGCGTGTCGTCGCGCTCGCGCGCGAAGTCCTGCGCCACCTGCACGGCGCGATCGAACTCGATCGTGTCGAGCATCCAGCGCTCGGTGTCCATGTTGTGCGCCTGCTTGTCGATCGAGGCACCCTCGACCATCAGCACGAAGCCCTTGGGCTGTTTCTTCAGCACATCCAGAGCGCGCGCGGTCATTTCCTCGAGCAGAGGTTGGTCGGGGAACCCGTAGTCGTCGACCACGGTGCCCGTGATGCCCTTCTTCGCGCCGCGGCGGCCGTCGATCTTGTCGAGCGCCACGTTCATGTTCGACAACGAGAACAAACCCAGCAGGCGATCGGTGCCGCCGATGGTGTCCAAATCCGACTTGGTGGCGGCGTACCGAAAGCCCGCGGCCTGGAATTCTTTGATGAGGTCGCGGTCCTGGTCCTTGGCGCCAGGTGCCGCGCCCCAGCGGCGCACGATCTCGGCTGTATGCGCGTCGCTGCTCGAGAACGCATAGTCGGAGGCATCGGCCCGCGCCGAGCCCGGCGTGGCGGCCGGCAGGAACCACTTGCGGCCGCCGCCCATCAGCACGGCCAGGCCGGTGCGCTCGCGGTCGTCGAAGTACTGGTCGACGATCCCGGTGCCCGCACCCCGATTGCTGGTGTGCACCGCGTTGCCGGCCGGCGTGGCGTCGAACACGTCGGCCGTGGTGACGATGCCCAGCGCCTTGCCCTGCGTGCGGTGCAGGTACTCGGACAGGTATTCGATGCGCGGGTTGTCGAAGGCGTCGATGGTGTCGTCGGGGAACACGCCCTCTTCATTGTTGTTGTTCTTGTTGCCCGAGACATACGAGGTCATGCCAGGCGACGAGTCGGTGACGATCGAGTTCAGCGACGCCGTCTTGATCAGCGCGGTGGCCGGAAAGGTATCCATCGCCAACGGTTCGATCGACTTGCCCTGCGCATAACCGCCCTTGACGATGCGCGCCGCGGTGCGCTGCGCCGCGCCCATGCCGTCGCCCAGCAGGATGATGATGTTCCTGACCTTTGGCCCGATCGCCGCACTGAAGGGCACCACTTCGAAGTTGCCGCGGGCCGTAACGCTTTGCTGATCGTCCTGCACTGCCATGACGCTCAGCTCATGCCGGCCGGCACGTTCCACGCTGAAAGCACGCATGGTGGCGATCATCGTTTCAGCGGGCACGCCCTTGATGCAGCCCTGTGCGCAGTCGCGCATCGCGACAGGCAAGCTCAACGGTTGGCCGTCGACCGCGAATCGCGCTTCGACGATGCGGTGGCCGGCGTCCGCGCGCACCGTGGCCTGCAAGTCGAAGCGCTGACCCGGCAGGAAGCGCGCGATCACCGGTTCGGGCCTGCCCGTGGCAAAACGTTCGCTCGGCGGGGTCAGGCGCGAGACCGTCGGTGCTGCATCGGCAGCCGTGAGGGTGGCCCAGGTCAGCACGAGGATCGGCAGGGCATGTGGCTTCATTGTTGTGGCGTCGCAGGTCGAGGGTCCATGGCGGATGCTTGCTTGTCGGGTGGCCCGTCGAGTCCGTCGTCTGCGATGGACTTCGGGTCGAGGCGCAGGCGCACCCACGAGACACGCCCGCAGGGATCTTCCGCCCGCCCGACCTCGAGACGCCCGGCCAGCGCGATCAGGCCGGGCTGGTGCGCGATGACCCGGTCACGCTGGCGCTCGTCGAGCATCACGAGCACGGTGGCCGGCGGCAGATCGGAGGCCTCACCGTCGGCGTGCTCGCTGATGCGCACCGGCCGCGGGGTGAGCATGAATTGCCCCGGCATGGGTTGCTCCTGAGACACCATGTAGCCGACCAGCCGCACGCGCCGGCCGTCGGCCGCACGCAGCGCATCGGCGATCGTGAGGCCACGCGGCCCGACGGGCTGCACGAAGAAGTCCGCGAACTTGAGCTCCAGCGCCTCGTCTCTCGCCTGGGCCTGCTGTGCCGACGAAGACATCGCCAGCAGCATCGTGAGGCCCCAGACGGCGCCAGCGCGCGGCCGCTTCTTGACATGGCTACCGGTGAAGACGGTTGTCATCGATCGAGTGTCAATCGGACCGCGTGCAGGCCGATGTGGCACTCAATAGACCTCGGGCACAACCATCGACGGCGCCAGCGGTTGGCGGTGGTAGTCGGCGTGCCGCACGCGCGCCGGCAGCTCAACCATCGGCCGCTCGACCTCGCGGTAGGGCATCTGCTGCAGCAGGTGGTGGATGCAATTGAGGCGCGCGCGCTTCTTGTCGACCGCCTGCACGACCCACCACGGCGCCTCGCTGATGTGCGTGCGCTCGAGCATCGCTTCCTTGGCCTTGGTGTAGGCCTCCCAGCGGCTGCGGCTTTCGAGGTCCATCGGGCTCAACTTCCACTGCTTCAGCGGGTCG
>JBIODO010000374.1:0-4295 GCA_044445225.1 Burkholderiales bacterium | reverse complement strand
GTCGTAGGGCCCCGCGTCGGTGGCGGCCTGCGCCGCCCCGATGGTCGCGGTGCGGTCCACCGGGAGCCGCCGCCACATCGCGTGCATCGGCTGGCCAGCGGGCAGCATGCCACCGGCTTTTGGAATGGGCTCGGACCAGGCGTCGGTGAGCTGGCCTTCGATGTCCCACAGGCCGTCGGTGCGGGCGTAGGCGCGAATCGTGATCGAGCGCTGGTGCGAGGCTTCGCGCGCGCAGTCGGGGGCAGGCAGAGGCATGGAATGGGAAGAGGAAGTGAGGCGAACTTGATGCCAAGCCTACACCGACCCTGCAGCTCACAGGCCTTAAGCTGCATCGCCATGAACCCTGCGCTCGCCGCCTGCCTGCCGGCCCCGCCGCCCGCCCGCACGATCAACGATGTGGCCGACTGGTGGCAGGTCTGGCAGTCGCTCCACGCAGGCAACCCGGGCGCGGCCGCGCTGGCCATCGCCGGCGGCTTTGCGGCCGACCGCGTCGGCTGGGCCTTCGCCAGCGGCTACCAGGCGGCGCTGCGCGCGCTGGTGCCCGACCTGCCGCACGACACGCTGGCGGCCTTGTGCGTGACCGAGGCCGAGGGCAATCGCCCGCGACACATCCGCACGACGATCGCGCCGCAGCCCGATGGCACGCTGCGCATCGATGGCGCGAAGCGCTGGACCACACTGGGCCCGGCCAGCACGCTGCTGCTGATCGTCGGCGCGCTGCCCGTGCCCGATGGCGCGGGCAGGCCCGTGCCGCGCGTGGCCCGTGTGCCGATTCCGACGCCAGGCCTCGTGCTGCAGCCCATGCCGCCGACCCGCTTCGTGCCCGAAGTGCCGCACGCGCAGGTGCTGATGCAGAACGTGCGCGTGAGCGCCGGGGCCCTGCTGCCGCACGACGGCTACGACGCCTACGTGAAACCGTTTCGCACCATCGAAGACTTGCACGTCACGTTGGCGGTGCTGGCTTACCTGCTGCGCGAAGGGCGGATGCGGCACTGGCCTGCGGCGTTCAACGAGCAACTGGTGGCCGCGCTCGCGTTGCTGTTGCACCTGGCCGGCGAGGACGCGCGCGCTGCGTCGACGCACATCGCACTGGCCGGCGCGCTGCGCATCGCGCACCGTCTCTATGCCGATGCCTCGTCGCTATGGGCCGCCACCGGCGACGACCTGGCGGCTGGGCGCTGGCAGCGTGACGCGGCGCTGTTCGAGGTGGCCGGCTCGGCACGCGAGCAACGTGCCGAGCGCGCGTGGCAGCGCCTGGGTGCCGCCTAGCGGCCGACGAGCTTTTGCCGGTCGGCGGAGTAACGCTCGCCTTGCACGGTGACCGTTGAGAGCGCGTCGCCGATCTCTCGCAGATCGTCCGCGGTGAGTTCGACGGCGGCGGCACCGATGTTCTCCTGCAGGCGGTGCAGCTTCGTCGTGCCGGGGATCGGCACGATCCACGGCTTGCGCGCCAGCAGCCACGCGAGCGCGATCTGGGCCGGCGACACGCGCTTGCGCGAAGCGATCTGCGCCACGCGCTCCACCAGAGCGTGGTTGGCCTTGCGCGCCTGCGGCGTGAAGCGGGGCACCGTGTTGCGGAAGTCGCTGCGATCGAAGGTGGTGCTCTCGGTGATCGCGCCGGTGAGAAAGCCTTTGCCGAGCGGACTGAATGGCACGAAGCCGATGCCGAGTTCGTCGAGCGTCGGCAACACCGTCTGCTCGGGCTCACGCCACCACAGGGAATACTCGCTCTGCAGCGCAGCGACCGGCTGCACCGCGTGCGCGCGGCGGATCGTCTGCGCGCCGGCCTCGGACAAACCGAAGTGTTTGACCTTGCCTTGCGCGATCAACTCCTTCACGGTACCGGCCACCTCCTCGATCGGCACGTTGGGGTCGACGCGGTGCTGGTAGAAGAGGTCGATGCGGTCGGTCTTCAGGCGCTTCAGCGCTGCCTCGGCCACCTCGCGAATGCGCTCGGGCCGGCTGTCGAGCCCGAGGTTCGTGTCGCCGCCCTTGAAGCCGAACTTGGTGGCGATGACGACTTGGTCGCGCGCCGGTGCCAGCGCTTCGCCGACGACCTCTTCGTTGACGAACGGCCCGTAGGCCTCGGCAGTGTCGAAGAAGGTCACCCCGCGCTCGAACGCGGAGCGGATCAGCGCGATCGCGGCTTGCTTGTCGGTCGCGGGGCCATAGCCGTACGACAGGCCCATGCAGCCCAGGCCGATGGCGGAAACCCGAAGGCCGCTGCGGCCCAATGTGCGTGTGTGCATCTTCGTTCCCAGTCGTTTGTCCACGACGCAGACTCTAGGCATCTGGGCATCGAATGACTAGACTGCTGAATCGCCATGAACTCATCAGCACCGCTTATCAATGCCCCGTTTCGATGACCTGGCGGCGTTTGCCGCCGTGGTGCGCGCCAAGAGCTTCACGCGCGCAGCCGCGCAGATCGGCGTGTCGCAATCCGCGCTCAGCCAGACGGTGCGCGCGCTGGAGCACCGGCTCGATCTGAAGCTGCTCCACCGCACCACGCGCAGCGTGGCGCCCACCGAGGCGGGCGAGCGCCTGTACCGCACCGTGGGCCCGCGCCTGGCCGACATCGAAGCCGAGCTGGCCGTCTTGGGCGAGCTGCGCGGCAAGCCGGCCGGCACCGTGCGCATCACGGCCACCGAGCATGCCGTGCGTTCGCTGGTCTGGCCACGTCTGCAGCAGTGGCTGCCGAGGTACCCCGACATCAAGATCGAAGTCAGCAGCGACAACCGTTTCGTCGACATCGTGGCCGAGCGCTTCGACATCGGCGTGCGCCTGGGTGCCGACGTGGCCAAGGACATGATCGCGGTGCGCATGGCGCCCGACATGCGCATCGCTGTGGTCGGCAGCCCCGCCTACTTCGCACACCGGCCGCGACCCCGCAAACCGCAAGACCTCACCGAACACGACTGCATCGGCCTGCGGCTGCCCACCCACGGCGGATTGCTGCACTGGGAGTTCAAGCGCCGGGGCAGGGCCGTGAATGTGCACGCAACGGGACGGCTCGTTTTCAATACCAACGACCTGATCGTCGGTGCGGCGCTGGGCGGCCTGGGGCTGGCCTGGCTGCCCGACGACCTGGTCGACAAGCACGTCGCCGCAGGCCGCCTGGTCTCGGTGTTAGGCGATTGGGCGGCCACCTACCCCGGATACCACCTGTACTACGCCAGCCGGCATACCTCGCCCGCGTTGCCGCTGGTGGTGGATGCGTTGCGGCTGCGCGGGCAGAAATGACGGCCATGGCACTGCAGCGGCCGATCTTCGAGACGCACGTCCACTTCTACCAGGTGACGCGCACCGGCGGCGTGCCCTGGCCGCCGAAGGACGCCGCGCTGCTGCATCGCGACGTGCTGCCGGCCGAGTACAAGGCCATCGCATTGCGCAACGGCATCGTCGCCGCCGGCGTGGTCGAGGCGAGCCCGCTGGTCGAAGACAACCAGTGGATCCTCGATCTGATCGGCGGCGACGACTTCTTCAAGTTCTTCGTCGGCTCGCTGGAGATCGGTGCGCCCGACTTCAGCGCCAACCTGAGCCGCTTCGCACGAGACCGCCGCTTCGTGGGCGTGCGCGGCTTCCTGTGGGGCCCCGGCGCGATCACGCTCGACCCCGCACAACGAGAGTCGCTCGACGACCTGTCGCGCCGCGGCATGACGCTGGACATCATCAGCCGCGGCACCACCAACCCCAAGCCGACCGTCGAGGCGCTGTGCACCGCCTACCCCGAGCTGCGGATCATCATCGACCACCTGGGCGGCGCACAGGGCGCCACGCCGACACCGCAATGGGAGTCGTCGATGCGACGGCTGGCTGCCGTGTGCCCGAACCTTCAATTGAAGTTCTCGTCGTTCTACGGCGTCTACCAGATGGGCGACGGCAACTCGCCGTGGGTGGCACCTTTGGATCTGGCCGCATACCAGGCGCACTTCGACGTGTTGATGACGGCCTTCGGCCCGGACCGGCTGATCTGGGGCAGCAACTGGCCGGTGAGCGACCTCGGTGGCGGCTTCGCGCAGCAGATCGCCATTGCCGAGCAGTACCTGGCGCCCCTCGGCCAGGGGGTGCGCGACAAGGTCATGTTCGGCAACGCGATGAAGTTCTACCGGTGCATCCCGCCGTCGTGAGTTCGACCTGGCCCAGCCGGTGGTCGTTTCGGCTGCTGCATCCATGCGCATGCGACATCAATTCGATCGGGCGAAATCATGGTTTTGCCCGCCTGATGCCTTAGAGTTCGCATCGGCAACCCGAGGAGCATCAGTCATGTTTGCTGCTTCGCCGATGTCGGTGCGAGT
>JBIODO010000373.1:0-4327 GCA_044445225.1 Burkholderiales bacterium | reverse complement strand
GGCCCGCACGTTGCTGGGCTACGCACCGAGCAACGACGTGCGCGCGGGGCTGCGCGAGGCCGTCGGCTGGTACAGCGACCACCTCACTCGTTGAGCCACGCGCCTTGTGCGCGCACGGCCAAGGTGAGGGCGGTCAGTTTCTGCCGTAGGTGTCTTCCAGGCGCACGATGTCGTCCTCTCCGAGGTACGACCCCGACTGCACCTCGATGATCTCCAGCGGCACCTTGCCCGGATTCTTCAATCGATGCACCTCGCCCAGCGGGATGTAGGTGCTCTGGTTCTCGCTCAGCATCAGCTTCTTGTCGCCGCAGGTGACCTCGGCAGTGCCTTGCACGACGATCCAGTGCTCGGCGCGGTGGTGGTGCATCTGCAGGCTCAACGAGGCGCCCGGTTTGACCATGATGCGCTTGACCTGAAAGCGTGGCCCCGAGTCGACGCTGTCGTACCAGCCCCACGGGCGGTGCACCTTGCGGTGCAGGTTCTTCTCGCCGCGGCCGTCCGCCTCCAGGCGCGCGACCACGCGCTTGACGTCCTGGCTGCGCTCGCGGGTGCTGACCATCACCGCATCGGGCGTCTCGACGATCACCACGTCGCGCAAGCCCACCGCGGCCACCAGGCGGCTGCCCGCGTGCACCAGCGTGTCGCTGCAGCCCTCGATCACCACGTCGCCGAGCGATGCGTTGCCGGCGGCGTCTTTCGGCAGCACCTGCCACACGGCGTCCCAGGCGCCGAGGTCGTTCCAGCCGGCTGACATCGGCACCACCTGCATCGGCAGGTTTGACTTCGGCACCTTCTCCATCACCGCATAGTCGATTGACTCCGACGGCACCGCCTCGAACGCGGCGCGGTCCGGGCGCACGAAGCCGGCATCGCGCGTGCGGCTCTGCCAGGCCGCGCGCGTGGCCGCCGCGATGTCGGGGCGAAAGCGCTCGAGTGCGGCCATCCACACGGAAGCCCTGAGCACGAAGATGCCGCCGTTCCACAGGTAGCCGTCACGCAGATAGCGCTCGGCCGTGGGCAGGTCGGGTTTCTCGACGAAGCCCAACACACGGGATGCGCCGCCCGGTGTCTCGGCCCGGATGTAGCCGTAACCCGTCTCGGGGCGCGTGGGCACGATGCCCAAGGTGACGATCGCGCCGGCCGCGGCCAGCGTGACCGCGCCGCGCAACGCGCCCGCGAAGGCCGCCGCGTCGGTGACCGTCTGGTCGGCAGGCGTCACCGCGAGCACCGGGTCACCTCCGCCGTCGAGCGCCGCCAATGCGGCCAGCGTCAGGGCCGGCGCGGTGTTGCGTCCTACCGGCTCGAGCACCAGCGCTTGCGCGGTGACCTCCAACTCACGCAGTTGCTCCTGCAGCAAGAAGCGGTGCTCGTCGTTGCCCACCACCAGCGGCGCAGCCGCCGTGATGTCTGGGCTGCCCAGTGCGGCCAACCGCTGCACCGCTTGCTGAAACAGACTCGACTTGCCGTCGAGCGCGAGGAACTGCTTGGGAAAGCCGCTGCGCGACAGTGGCCATAGCCGCGTGCCACTGCCGCCGGCCATGATCACCGGTTGAAGCTGAATCGTCATGTTGTCTGGCTACGTTGTGCGCCCGGGCGCTAGCTGGAATACCCGTGTGGATTGTCGCGCTGCCAGGCCCACGCGTGAGCACACATGTCGCGCAGGCTCAAGCGTGCGCGCCAACCGAGCAGGCGCTGCGCCAGCGACGGATCGGCATAACAAGCCGCCACGTCACCCGGGCGCCGCGCCTGCACACGATAGGGTACCTTGCGGCCGCTGGCCGCTTCGAACGCATGCACCACGTCGAGCACGCTGCTGCCTTGGCCGGTGCCGAGGTTCACGGTGTGCGACGCGCCGCCGGCCAGCAGGTGACGCAGGGCCGCGACGTGACCCTCGGCCAGATCGACCACGTGGATGTAGTCGCGCACGCCGGTGCCGTCGGGGGTGTCGTAGTCGTCGCCGAACACCCGCAGGTACTCCAGCGTGCCCACCGCCACCTGCGACACGTAGGGCATGAGGTTGTTGGGCACGCCGCCCGGGTGCTCGCCGATGCGCCCGCTGGGGTGCGCGCCCACCGGGTTGAAATAGCGCAGGCAGGCGATCCGCCATGACGATTCGCAGCGCTCGAGTTCGCGCAGCAATTGCTCGCCCATCAGCTTGGTGGTGCCGTAGGGGTTGGTCGAAGACAACGGTGCGTCCTCGGTGATCGGCAGGCGCTGCGGGTTGCCGTACACAGTGGCCGACGAGCTGTACACCAGCGCGGCGACCTCGTGCGATTGCATCACCGTGGCCACCGTGATCAGGCCGCCCAGGTTGTTGCGGTAGTACTCCAGCGGTTTTTGCACCGACTCACCCACCGCCTTGTGCGCCGCGAAGTGCACCACGGCATCGATGGCATGGCGCTCGAACACTGCATCCAGCGCCTGCGGGTCGCACACGTCGGCCTGCTCGAACACCGGCGCGCGCCCCGACAGTTCGGCCAGCCGCTCGAGCACGCGCGGCGAGCTGTTGGCGAAATTGTCGACGCCCACCACGTCGAGGCCGGCCTCCTGCAGGGCCAGCCACGTGTGAGAGCCGATGTAGCCGGTGGCTCCGGTCAGCAGGATTTGAGGCACGGCCGCGATCTTAATCGGGGCCGGGCGACGCAGGCCCGCCCCTACAATCGGCGGCCATGCTGCAAAACTTGCAAGCACTGTTCGTTCCCGCGGTCATCGAGCGCCTGGTGCTGGTGGTCAACCACGTATTGTCGGCCGAGCCGGTGGCCACGGCCAGGCTGGTGCCGCATCAGGGCCGGCTGATCGCGCTGGAGCTGCAACAGTGGCCTGCGCTGCTGCCCACGCCGCCCGCGCTGAAGTTCCGGGTCACACCCGCGGGGCTGCTCGAGTGGTGCGGCTTGAACGACGAGACGCCGCCCGACCTGTCGGTGCAGCTGAGCGCGGCCAATCCGGCTGCGCTGTTCGTGCGCACGCTCGCCGGAGAGCCGCCGCCGCTGCACGTGGCCGGCCATGCCGCGCTGGCCAGCGACATTCAATGGCTGGTCGACAACCTGCGCTGGGACGTCGAGGCCGATCTCGAGCGGGCGTTCGGTCCGGTGGTGGCGCATCAGCTGGCGCGCATCGGCTCGGCGTTGGCGGGCGGGTTGAGAAGCCTGGCGCGCGCGCCGTGGATGCGCCCGCAGGGCCAAGCCGATTCGCGCGGTCCCAGCCCCGGGGCTTGACGCCTCGCGCCGCATGCGCTGCGCACGGGTCGGCTGGCTGCGGTCATGAGGCGTCTGGCCCGCCTGGTGTTCATCGCCTTCACGCTGCTGCGCTTCGGCGTCGACGAAGTCGCGCTGTCGGGGTTTCGCCAGCGCTGGGTGCGTGGGCTGGCGCGGGTGGTCACCCTCGGCCGCCGCTTCGACGAGCCGCGTGGCGCGCGCCTGCGCCAGGCGCTCGAGCGGCTGGGCCCGATCTTCGTGAAGTTCGGGCAGGTGCTGTCGACCCGCCGCGACATGCTGCCGCCCGATGTGGCCGAAGAGCTGGCCAAACTGCAAGACCGCGTGCCGCCGTTTCCGGGCGAGCAGGCCACGGTGATGGTCGAGCGCGCGTTCGGCGCCAAGATCGATGTGCTGTTCGCCAGCTTCGACACCACACCGGTGGCCAGCGCCTCGATCGCGCAAGTGCACTTCGCGGTCTTGCGCGACGGCCGCGAAGTGGCTGTGAAGGTGCTGCGCCCGGGCATGCTGGCGTCGATCGAAAGCGACCTTTACCTGCTGCACACGCTGGCCCGGTGGGCCGAGCGGGTGTGGGTCGAATCCAAGCGCCTGAAGCCGCGCGAGGTGGTGGCCGAGTTCGACACCTACCTGCACGACGAGCTCGACCTCGTGCGCGAGGCCGCCAATGCGGCGCAGCTGCGCCGCAACATGGCTGACCTGCAGCTGATCCTGATTCCCGAGATGGTGTGGGAGCTGTGCGCGTCCAACGTGATCGTGATGGAGCGCATGAAGGGCGTGCCGATCAGCCAGCTCGATCGTTTGCGCCAAGCCGGCATCGACATCAAGAAGCTGGCTCGCGACGGCGTGACGATCTTCTTCACGCAGGTGTTTCGCGACGGCTACTTCCATGCCGACATGCACCCGGGCAACATCCAGGTCAGCATCGATCCGGCGACCCGCGGGCGCTACATCGCGCTGGACTTCGGCATCATCGGCACGCTCACCGAGTCCGACAAGGAATACCTGGCGCAGAACTTCCTCGCGTTCTTTCGCCGCGACTACAAGCGCGTGGCCGAGCTGCACGTCGAAAGCGGCTGGGTGCCGCCGAACACGCGCGTCGATGCCCTGGAGAGCGC
>JBIODO010000372.1:0-4331 GCA_044445225.1 Burkholderiales bacterium | reverse complement strand
TTTCACGATCGGGTGGCCGTTCAATATTGAACGTGCGCACGGCCACCGTGCCAGGGCGTGATCTCGATCGCCGAGCCCCAGCGCAGCCAGCTGATGGCCCACAACGCAAGGCGCCCGGTGGTGCCGGTTGCTTCGACGCCGGGGCAGGCCGTGATCGTGGCGCAGGCCTCGACGGGCCCATTGGATCGCTGAACCGCTCAGGGTCGCGCCGCCGCCGCGCGACGCTGCACGCGATTGGCGCCTACGAACTTGGGACGCGGCAACCACAGCGAAAGCAACAGCGCCAGTGCCAGTGCCGCCAGCGGCACGCGCGCGTCGACGCGCGTGAGCACCGGCCGCGCCAGCGCACTCGCCTGCAGCGCCTCGGCCAGGGCCTGCGGCTGCAGCAGGCGGTGAAAGACCAGGCCGTTCTCGGCCGCCAACAGTTGCAAGTAGGGCTCGCGCAGCGACGACAGATGCTCGGCGCCCGGCGTCGCGCCCAGGCCGACGGGGGCCGGCACCGCGTCGGGGTCTTCGGTCATCGTCTCGCCGCGCACGCTCGCGTCGCGCCCCAGGCTGCGCGGGTCGACTTGCAGCACCTCGTCGGCCGACCAGAATCCGAGCGGTCGCCCGGCAGAATCGCTCTTCGGAATCGGTACCGGCGTGCTCCCGCCGACACCAACGATGAGCCCGCCGACCTCGCCCGGCTTGTCGTCGAACGCCGGCCGGTGCCGTGGACTCAGCGGCGGCGCCTCGTGGCCGTCGGTGACGAACACCAGCGACGGCACGCCGGGCAATGCCTTGGCGATGCCGATCGCGCTGTGCAGGCCCTTGGCGATCTCGCTGCTGCCGGTCCAGGCCATTCGGTTGTCGATGCCGTCGAGCGTGGCGCGCAGTTCGGCGCGGTTGGCGCAGACCTCAACCGGTGCGAACAGCAAGAAGCTGCGGTATTCGGTGAAGATCGCCCAGCCGAGCTTCGAGCCGCACGGCAGCTCTTCGATCGCGCGGCGCAGCGCCTGGCGCGCAAAGGCCAGTCGCGAGACCGGGCGGCCGGCGAGCTCCATGTCCTGCACGTCCATGCTCTGCGTCACGTCGAGCACGACGATCATCTCGAAGCGCGGGCGCTGCAGGCGGATCGCCGGCTGCGCGAAGGTCACCGCAAGCAGCAGCACCACGAGCACGAGGCGCAGGCGGCGCGAATCGCCGCTGCGCAGGCGGCGCAGCCGCTCGACAATTCTTGCAGCGCCCCATTGGCGGCTCATGGCAACCCCGGCGAATAGCCGCGCATCGTCGTCGCCGCGCGTTCGGCGCTGCGCTGCGGGCCGGCCGGGTCGGGCTCGACCTCTTCGGGGTCCGGCACGAGGCGTTGCGCGCGCTCGAGGTTGTAGCGCGCATTCCAATGCTCCGGATCGCGGCGCAGCACCTCGCGGTAGTGCTCCTTGGCCAATTCCACAAGAGCCAGCGCCTGACCAGGCTGCGATCGCTCGCGCAGTGCGATGGCCTGGCGCATCAGCAGGTTGGCACTGTTGTAGCGCGCGGCCTGACCGACTGCGGGATCGTCCTGCAGCGCGCCGTACTGGCGCAGCGCGACCTCGTGCGCACCGCCCGCAGCCTGCGCCGCGGCATAGGCAAAGTGCACCTGCGGCGGCGCGGCGGCGTCCGGTGTCGACACGCCGGCGTCGATCTGCGCGTTCCAACGTTGCGCCAGCACGAGCCGAACGCCGTCGACCGCTGTTGCCGCCACCAACGCCGCCAGCAGCGCCCAAACGAGCCGCACGCGCGTGCGCGTGATCAGGCCCATCGTCGCAGCCCAGCCACGTTGGCAGCGAGCAGCAGCAGCACGCACACCAACGCAACGCCATGGCACCACGGGGCGAGATCGCGCTGCGGCACGAGATCGAAGTACGCGATCGGCAGATTCTCCAGCCGGTTGACGTCGGCGATGGCCTGCTGCAGCGCCTCGCCGTTGCCGGCCTCATAGGCGCGATACGGCGTCTCGAGCGACTCGAAGAAGCGGTTGAGCATCAACTCCGGAACGCTCTCGATCGCCGCCGGCGAGTCACCCTCGGTGGGCTTGAGCCCCGGGCTGTTGCCCGAGCGCAGGTAGAGCCAGTAGATCGCGACACGCTGCTTGCGCGCGGCCGCGGCCACGCGCTCGCGCACGTCGGGGTCGATGCGGTCGCCGCCGTCGGACACCAGCATCACGATGCGCGAGCCGGTGTACGGCCGGCCCTCGTATATCGCCAGCGCGCGCTCCAGTGCGAGGCCGATGTTGGTCTCCGACAGCCCGCGGCCCACGTTGCCCGCGGCGATCGCGGCCTGGATGACTTCCTGCTTGTGCGTGAAGCCGAGCACCGGGATCGGCAGCGCACTGAAGACGATCAGCGCGAAGCGGTCCTGGGCACGCTGGGCGGTGAACTCGGCGAGCAGTTGGCGCGCCACCTTGCCCTTCGACTCGCGCAGCCGCGCCGGCGCCTGGCTGAAGTAGAAGTCCAGCGTCTCGGGGCCGTTGCCGCGGCCGACGGGGGCACGCGGCGGGGCGCCGGCGAAGCCTTGGTCCATGCTGCGGCTGCGGTCGAGCAGCAGCACGATCTCCGCCCCCTTGCCGACGCGCTGCACCGTGTACTCGGGGCGGTGCGGATCGGCCACCGCGAGCACCAGTGCGGCCAATGCGATCGCGCCCAGCGCGCGCAGCGCCCAGCCCAGTGCCACCGAGGCCGCATCGTGCGGCGCAAACGCGATCCAGGCATTGCGCAGCGGCTCGCCGGGATGCACGACGAACGGCAGTGCGGCCAGCGGCAGCAGCCACAGCAGCCACGCGTTGGCGAAGGTCACGGGAAGCGCTCCGCATCGCGGCAGCGGCGGCCGAACGCGAGCAGCCACGCCAGCTCGCCGGGTTCGTGCCCGCCATCGCCGAAGAAACCGCGCCGCGACATGCGCAGGAAGCGGCGCACGTCGTCCTGCAACGCCTGGAACGCCGGGTGGCGCGCGATGAAACGCTCGATGCCGTGCTCGAACAACACCTCGCCGCCGGCCTCGTTGAAAGCCGCATGCAGCCGCTCGCAGGCGGCGCGCCAGGCGGCCGGCTCGTCGCCAGACGGCATTCGATGCATCGATTGCCATGCGCGTGCGAAGGGGCGCTGGCGACGACCCCACCAGGATCCGGCGGTATGCACCAACGCGAGCGTCGCGAGCAGCAGCGTGGCAACGACGGCATAAGCCCACAGGCGCGCGCGCAGCTCGTGCGTGGCGATGCGTGGCGCCGGTGCATCGGGCTGCAGCTCCCCGAGCCCGTTGCGCGGCGAGGCCTCCAGCGGCGTCAGCGGCGCGATAGTCACCGGCCAGGCATCGACGCGCAACGCCTGTGGCCGCGGCTGCCCTTCGAAGCGCAGGCTGAGCGGCGGCATTTCGAGCGTGCGCACCGATGGCGGCGCGAGGAACACCTGATAGTGCAACAACAAGTCCTCGCGCCCTGCCGCGCGTTGTCGGTGCAACGAGCGAAGCTCCAGCGCCTGGCCGCGCGCGCCCGGCCGCGGCAGACTTGCCTCGTCGAGCGCAAGGCCATCGGGCACCTGCACCACGATGCGCCGCTGCAGCACGTCGCCCACCTGGTAGCCGAACGCACGCGGCTCGAACGTGAGGGCTTCGAGCTGCGACCCATCGCCGGCATGCGCGCCAGCCGCCGCAAGAAACCACCCCAAGCCGGCCGCAAGGCCGATCGAGCGCCTGGGCCGACTCATGACAGAAAGTGCCGCGTCACGGCGTCGGCATCGAACGCGCCCTCGATCACCAGCGGCGCGAGACGCCGCCTGCGCAATTCGTCCAGCAGCGCGGCGCGCCGCTCATGCTGCGCCGCCTCCCAGCGCGCCCGCAGCGACGGCCGCCACCACAGCGCCCGGCGCAGCCCGCTCTCGGGATCGACCACGTCGGCGATGCCCGTGCCAGGCCCGAGCGCGAACTCCTCGGGCTGCCACAGGACGACCGGCACCACCTCGTGGTCGGCCAGGCTGTCGAGCACGCTCGCAACGAACTCGAGCGGCAGGTGGAAGTCGGACACGAGAAACAGCAACGAGCGCTGGCGCGTCAGGTGCCGGTGCGCCGCCAGCAGCCCCTGCGCCGATCGGCCGGCGGGCGCCAGCGCGCGCAGCGACACGGCTAGCGCAACACCGCCGCCGCGCGCGCGCGTTTGCGGCAGCAGGAGGTCAGAGCGGACCTGCTCGTCGCAGCCGACGAAGCCGAAACTGTCGCCGTTGCGCCAAGCCGACCACGACAGGCTCTCGACGAAGTCGGACAGCACGTCGAGCTTGCGCTGGGCACCCTCGAAGCCCATCGAGGCCGACAAGTCGGCGACC
>JBIODO010000371.1:0-4333 GCA_044445225.1 Burkholderiales bacterium | reverse complement strand
GGCATCGTCTGGCTGAGCGTGCTGTCGACCCATCCGTCGCGTGGCGACTACCTGGCACCCGCGCCGGCCGAAGCGTTCAACCGCCAGCGCGGCGGCGTGCCCAGTGCGCTGTTGATCGACAGCCCCGGCACCATGGGCCACGTCTACGGGGCCACCACCGCAGACCACGTGTTCATCGTCGCCGCCAACGGCACGCTGGTGTATGCCGGCGGCATCGACGACAGCGAGTCACGCGATCCCAAGGAGGTGGCCGCGTCGCACAACCACGTGCGTGCGGCGTTGGAGGACGTGTTGGCCGGGCGCCGTGTCGCGGTGCCGAGCACCGAGCCGTTCGGCTGCGCGGTGAGTTATGCGGGTTGAGCGCTCGAGTATCTGTGACGCTGCGCGCGCCTCGCCCGCGACGATGAGTCAGGGAGTCATCGGCCTGTAATAACGAGCCTCGAGCGCCTTCGCATTGGTGAGGTGCAGCCTGACGAGCAGGCGCTCCAGCCACGACAGCCGCTTGAAGCTGCCGTCGGGCATCGCCAGCACGGGGCCGAGGATGGGTTCGTCTTCGATCCGCGACTCCTGGTAGGGCTCGACGGTCATTGCATCGCTCATGCGGGTCCCCTTTGTTGCGGTCGCTGCGGCTGCCCCTCCACGGCGAGCAGCGTCTGTAACCGGCTGTATTCTAGGGTCGGGCTGCCGCGACGAGAAAGCGCTGTTACCTGAGGGCTAACCCTCCGAGTGGATGGGCCCGACAAGCCGCCGCACCTGCGCGCCGACGCAACGGGGCGATTCAACCGTCAACTCGGGTCCGGCGCGTCGCCGGGCGGCTTCACTTCGGGCTTCGGCCCGGTGCCGCGGATGTTGATCGCCTTGGTCAGCAGCCCGAACCAGTAACCCGCGCCCAGCGTGCCGGCCGTGGCGGTGAGCAACCACCCGAGCAGCTTCAACAGGCCGTTGGCGGGCGACCCTGACGCGATGGCGCGCTTGGCTTGCTGTGCACAAGCGGTCCACACGGTGCGCTGGTTGATGATCTCCTCGCCGGGCGCGACACCGCCCGCTGACCGCGACGCGACGTCCGGCGCAGCGAATGCCACGCCAAGGCACTCGTAGCCGATGGGCAGCGTGCCTGATTCGCTGCGCATGCCTTCGAGCACCGGTCGCATGCTTTGCCACTCGGCCTGCGTGGGCGCGCGATCGCCCAGGTCGGCCATCGTGACGTTGCCGACCTTGCCGCTCTCCACGAAGCCGGTGGCCGTGCTCACCATCGCGCTGCGCAGCGCCGGCGAGCGGTTGAGCGTGGCGGCGATCTCGATGGCGTCGATGTTGCACAGCGCCGCCAACAGCAGGCCAATCCAGAACAGAACCATCCGCGTACGGGCCTTGTACCAACCCGACACCCGGTCCATGCCGGAGTTGAACCAGGTTTGAATGCCCTGCAGCGCGGCGCCCAGGTCATCGCCTGCGCGATCGATGATCGGCCCCAGCGAAAAGGCCACCGGCGAGGCCGCCAGCGCGGGCGTGTGCAGCGCCGCGCGCAGCGCGTCGATCGTCAGCGGCGGATGGGCGTCCACCGCGCCCTCCGGCTGCGAGACGCGCGCACGCGCGAGCAGCACGTCGGCGATCGCCATCGCGAAGATGTTGGGATCGATGTAGGAGGGCGGCTTGCCCTTGGCGGCCCGTTCGCGGTACAGCGAGCCCACCAGCGGGTGGTGCAACACGCGCCGGTAGATGGCGCCGTCGTTGATCAGGCGCTGCAAGCCTTCGCGCAGAAATTCGCCGCGGCGCGCGAACCGCTGCGCCACCCATTCGTTGAGGCCGCTGACCACGATCGAGAAGACCAGGAACACGGTGCCCAGTCCGATGGCGATGTCAAGCACAGTCCACATGCATCGCTCCTATTCGTCGAGCCGCGCGATGCGATAGCTCACATCGAGCCGCCCCGCCTGCGACAGGTTGGGCGGCCGATACGTCGGGTCGGCGGAGATCTTCTTGTTGGCCGTGTCGTCGATCGTCTGCGCGATGCCGTCCTGCTCGACCAGCATGCGCCGGTAGGCGCGGCCGCCCGCGCCCGGCAACGCGCGCAGCACCTTGTAGCCACCGCCCATGAACTCCGCATACGAGTCGTGCACCGCCGACAGGTACTCGCGGCCGTCGAGCTCGAAGGCCGCCGGCATGCGCGCCATCGACGGCGGGCGCTCTCCCGTCACCGGGTCGACGGCGCCACGGTCGTTGATGAAGTGCAATCCCTTGTCGGCCGCCCTGCCGGCCACCCATGCCAACGGCGGGTCGGGCAGCAGATCGTCCTCGTAGCCGCCGCCGACATCGGCATGCGCACCGGGGAACCAGCGCTGCTCCACGTCCTCGGTGGTGGGCTCGTGCGCCGTCCACATGGTCACGCAGTAGGGCTCGCGCTGTTCGTCGATGGCCACTGCGTGATACGCGAAGCGCACGCAGCGGCCGAGCTTGGTGTCGTGGAAGCGGTACTTGGTCGACGGCCGCATGAAGGTCCAGTTGTCGAACACACGTGGGATGCCGAGCGCGCCCACCGTGTCCCACACGCCAAGGAAGTGGATGCGCACCGGGTAGTACGCGTTGTCCGCGCGATGCCGGGCCACTGCAGCGTCGTGATCGGCGATGCGCTTGACGAGCGCCGCGTCGGCTCGGCCCGCCTTGACGGCGTCACGATCGTCGTTGCTGGGCCGCGCCTCGTACAGGCTCCACGCATCCAGCACGACGATGTCGTCTTGCGGCGACTTTGCGGGCGGGTCCTGGCTCTTCGAGCCGAGCTTGGGCAGACCCAGGTAGTTGATGAGCCCGCCCAGGCTGCGCGCGGTGAACGCGCCGCGCGAAAAACCGAACAAGAAGATGTCGGGCCCGATCAGGAATTTGTCGTCGTCGACATCCGTTGTGGCCGCCAACGCGAATTGCGAGCCGAGCCATGCGAAACCTTGGCGGATGTTGCCGTCCAGGCCCATGCCGAGCATGCCGCCCGAGATGCGCTCGCCCAGCTTGGTGCCGACCCCCTCGTCGTAGAAGTGGCGCTGCTCGGGGCAGCCCGTGGTCTCGTTGGCGATCAGCCGAAACAGCCGCGACACGTTGGTGTTGGACTTGTCGGTGTTCCAGGTGCCGTCGAAACAGGCGACGATGCGTCGAACGCTCACTGCCATGCGGGTCTCCCGTGGCCACCGGCTCGCAAGCGCCGGCACGACCGCGATGCTAACGATGGACGAAGAAACCGCGATCCCTAAACTCGCTGCCCATCCACCAGTTGTTGCCCGCGCTGCCGAAGCGGCGGTTCACCGCGCCGGCTTGGGTTTGCAGCGGCTGCGTCACGTGGCCGTCGGCGTCGCGCAGCGCGTGGTGCGCGGCGTCCTCGGGCACCACCACCGTGATGTGGCCCGGCCGCCCTTCGGCGGCGCGATCGGCGCAGACCAGCCCCACGCCACCGGCGTTGGCCGCGTCCTGCAGCGCCGTGGCATCGAACACGCGCCGCCAGCCGAAGCGCGGCCCGGTGTCCGCCAGCCACGCAAACAAGTCATCGGCGCGCATTTCGCGCACCGTGTCGCCATAGAGCACGGGCACGTGCTCGCCCGCACCCAGGCGCAACAGCGCGGAATCGGTCCACCACACGCGCGGCAAATAGGCCTCGGCCAGGTAGCAGTAGTCGGCGGCATACACGTTGCAAAACGTCTGCGTCGCGGTGCGCGCGTAGCGCTCGCTCGACTCCACGCCGAGCCAATCGGCCAGCGCCTGCAGTTGGCCGACGCGCACGGGCGCAGCGGCGCCGGGGTCGCGCGTCGGCCGCGCCAGCTCGCCAATCGGAAGCGCGCGGCCGCCGGTGCCGTGCCGTTGCGCGGCCGGATCGTTTTCGCGCAGCTGCGCGATCGGCAGTGGCAACGGCTCGGCCGCCGGCGCCTCGATCACTGGTGCGCCCGCGGCCTCCAGCCGCGACACCGCCACGTGCCCGATGACCTCGCTGCCGCCCAGCGACGTGCGCACGCGCAGCCAGCCCGCGGCCGACTGTCCGAGCACCCGCACCACCTGGCCTTGCGGCAACAGCGCAATCGGCTCGTTGAATTGCGTGGTCGGCAAATTGCGCAGGTTGCCGCCGTCGGCCTTGACGGCGCGCTGCTCGCCCTGGCCCGACAAGACATCGAAGCCCACCGGCTTGAACTGGCCGAGCGCAGGCTTGCTCTCGCAGTCTTCGAAGGCGCTGCCCAATGCGCACAGCGTCTGACCGTTGTTGACGTGCTGCTTGATGCTCCACGCGCTGAAGGTGGCCGACTCGCGCCATCCGGTGGATTCGGCCAGCCAGGTGAATTTCACGAACGGCAACTGGCCGATC
>JBIODO010000370.1:0-4337 GCA_044445225.1 Burkholderiales bacterium | reverse complement strand
TCGATCTGCTCCAGCAGCAATCGGCTCAGGTGCGGGGCATTGGCAACGCGGCCGTAGTGCGTGACGCACAGCGCTGCCGGGTCGCGCTCGAGCAGCCGCGCCACCGAGGCCTTCAACGGCTCGGGCTCGAACTGCACCGGCGCACAGGTGGGCGTGATCCAGCGGCCGTTGTGGTTGACGAGTTGCGGATAGCTCAAGCCGAAGGTGTCGCCGGTGAACCAGGTGCGCGTGCGTGCATCCCAGATGCAATGGTGGTGCCGCGCGTGGCCCGGCGTGTGCATGAACTCGAGCACGCGCGTGCCCAGTGTCAACGTGGTGCCATCGCCGGTGACGGTCACGCGCGCCGGTTGCACCGCCAGCGGCCGGCCGTAGCTGCGCGCCATCTCGGCCTCGCCGTACACCGCGGTCGCGCCGGCATACAGCGCGCTCGGGTCGACCAGGTGGCGTTCGCCGCGCGGGTGCACCGACAGCCGTGCGTTCGGCAGCGACTGCATCAGCAGGCCGGCGCCGCCGGCATGGTCGAGGTGCACGTGGGTGGCAATCACCCAGTCCACCGAGTCGGCGGTGAGGCCGAGCGCGTGCAGCGCGGCCAGCAAGCGCGGCACCGCGTGGTTGGTGCCGGTGTCGATGAACGCCGCGCGGCCCGAGTCGACCACCAGGTAGGCGGCATCGAAGCAGGGCCGCTCGAACCCGGTGTCGATGACGAAGAGGCCGTCGCCCAGCGGTTCGACGAACTCGGGCAACACGGCTGCTAGGGCCAGTTCGCGCTACGGATGCCAGTGCGAACGGGCGCTAAGACTGCTGGCCCGCGTACACGGCCCACAGGCGGCCGAGGTCGGCGGCGCCGTCGTTGCCCTGCACGCTGCGCAGCGTTTGCACGGCCTTGCTCTTGTTCTTGCCCGATTGCAGTTGCGCTAGCCCCAAGTGCAGCTTGGCATCTTCCGGGCGCTTCAAGCCACCCTTGGCGATGCCTTGCTCGATCAACGGAATGCCCTTGTCGACCTGGCCCATCGTGACGTAGGCGTAGCCCACGCGCACCAGTTCGTCGCCGCTCTTGGCTGCGAGAGCCTCCTGCGCATCCTTCTCGATGCCGACCTTGCCTTCGGCCTCCTGCTTGATGGCCAGGTCGCGCAAGCGCTTGTGTCGATCGCCTTCGGCGCCTGTGCCCAGCGCGCCGCTGGCGAACCCCTTGTCGATCACCGCCTTGCCTTCGGCCGGGTAACCCGCCTGCAGCGCAAGCTGCGCCATTTCCATGTAGTCGTCGGTCTTGGTCAGGTTGCCGGTGGCCAGGCGCAGGCGAAACAGGTCGAGCGAGAAACGGTCGGAGAAGCCGCTCTTGCGCGGCAGCTGGCCAAGCAGGATCGACCAGTACTCCTTCTTCGGGTAATTGGCGAGCAGCTTGTCGAGCGTGGCGGCCCGACCCTGGGTGTTGCCGGTGCGCTGCTGGGCGTCGGCCAAGCGCAGGAGGTCGCCCTCGTCGGGCTTGCGCCCGGCCTGCTCGGCTGCAGCAACGGCCGCCTGCGCCTCCTTGGCGATGGCCGAATAGTCGCCGCTCTGGCTCTGCGCGTAGGCCTGCAGCTGCTTGAGTTGCGGGCTGGTGCTGCCTGCGGCGAGGGCGCGCTGCACCCACTGGTTGGTGCGCGGCCAGTCCTTTTGCTGCGAGTAGGCAAAGGCCAGCGACTCGGCCACCTGCGCCTGCTCGGGCCCGCTCAACTTGCCCGAGTTGAACACCGCCTCGAAAGCCTGGATCGCTGCGGCGTTGTCGCCCGCACGCTGGGCCGCGGCGCCCTTCATGCGGTCGATCATCAGCTGCTCGGCCGGTGTCTTGCCGCTCACCGCGTCGGCCTCGCGTGCCTTGGCCAGCGCGTCCTTGGCCTTGCCGGCCTTCAGCAGGTCACTGGCTTGTTGCAGCGGTTTGCCGACCTCGGGCCGCACGCCCTGGGCGTGCGCGGCGAATGCCATCAGGCAGATGCCAAACGCCGCGATCCAATGGGCCAGACTCTTCATGCACTCCAACTCCGGCGCGCGCAGCCGTGGGGCCGCAACGTCAATTCAAGAACTGCTCGTTGCCGACCAGGCCGATCTTGGTGACGCCCAGGCGTTGCGCGTTGGCCATCACCATCGCCACCACCTTGTAGGTCACGAGCTTGTTGGGCCGCAGGTGCACCTCAGGCTGGTCGGGCATCTGCGCCACCTGAGCCAGGCGGTTGAGCAGGTCGTCTTTCTCCACCACCGTGCCGTTCCAGCCGATGGTGCCGTCGAAGTCGATGTCGATGCGCACGATCTCCGGCGGCTTGGGCGGCTGCGCGCTCGGCGCGATCGGCATGTTCATCTTGACCGCGTGGGTCTGGATCGGGATCGTGATGATCAGCATGATGATCAGCACCAGCATCACGTCGATCAACGGCGTGGTGTTGATGTCGATCATCACCTCGTCGGAGCTGTGCTCGCCCACTTGCATCGCCATGGTGGGCTCCCTCTATTGGTTCGGTGGTGGTTCGAGGATGAACCCCACCTTGGCGATGCCGGCGCGCTGGCAAGCCACCACCAGGCGACCCACGCTCTCGTAGCGCGCGTCCTGGTCGCCGCGGATGTGCACCTCGGGCTGCGGCTCCTTGGTCGACAGCTTCTTCAGCTCGGTGACCACCGATTCGACGTCGGGCATCTTGCGCGTGTTCCAGTAGACGTCGCCGTCCTTGCTGACCGCCAGCAGGATGTTCTCCGGCTTGGTCGTCGTCGGGACGTTTCTCTCCTTGGGCAACGTCAGCTGGATCGATTGCGTCACCACCGGAATGGTGATCAGGAAGATGATCAGCAGCACCAGCATCACGTCCACCAGGGGCGTGGTGTTGATGGTGGAGTTCATCTGCCCTTCGTCGTCGTCGTCGGGCGATCCGACTGCCATGGCCATGATGGGCTCCTACAAGGGAGATCAGCGCTTGCCGGCGAGCAGCACGTTGTGCAGGTCGCCCGAAAACGCGCGCACACGCTCCATCACCAGCTTGTTGCGGCGGATCAGCCAGTTGTAGCCCATCACCGCGGGCACGGCCACCGCGAGGCCGAACGCCGTCATGATCAGCGCCTCGCCCACCGGGCCTGCCACCTTGTCGATCGAAGCCTGGCCGGCGATGCCGATCGCGGTGAGCGCGTGGTAGATGCCCCAGACGGTGCCGAACAGGCCGACGAACGGCGCGGTGGAGCCCACGGTGGCCAGGAAGGCCAGGCCGTCTTGCAGCCGGCTCTGAATGTTGTCGACCGCGCGCGTCACGCTCATCGTGATCCAGGTGTGGCGGTCGATCTGTTCGACCAGGCTGCCTTCGTGGTGTTCGTCGGCCTGCAGACCCTGCTCGGCGATGTAGCGGAACGCGCTGCCTTCATCGAGCGTATCCATGCCTTTCTTGACCGAACCCGAAGTCCAGAAATTCGCCCCCGCCGCCTTCGCGCTCTTGAGGAGTTTGCGCTGCTCGAACACCTTGGTGAAGATGATGTACCAGCTGCCCATGCTCATGATGACCATGATGATCAGCGTGCCGCGTGCGACGAAGTCGCCCTGCTTCCACAACGCCTCGAGCCCGTAGGGGTTGTCGATGGTCTCCTTGGTCACCACCGGGGCCGGCGGCGCCGTGGGCGCGGGTGCGGTCGCTTCGGGTGCCGAGGCGGCTTGCGCGAACGCCAGGCCGGCCGGCATCAGGGTCGACAGGCTCAGCGCGGCGGCGGCAAGCAGAGCGCGCAGATTTCTTTTCAACGGCATGGTTCCTCCAACACGAACGACCGCGCGATTTGCGTGCCCGGCACGCGCGCGACAAGAAAGTTTGAGCTCGACTACTGAAGCTTCCAGTCGTACTCGACGAAAGTGGTCAGCGGCTCGGGCTTGCCGTCCACCGTACCGGGTTTGAATTTGCAGGTGTCGCGGATCGCCGCCTCGGCGGCGCGGTCGAGCAGCTTGTGCTCGCGCGACGGCCCCGAGCTCTTGGCGATCTCGGTGGCCGTGGCACGACCGTCGATGCCCACCGTGACCTTGATGCGCACGACGCCGGTGGCTTCGGCGCGCGCAGCGGCTGGCGGATACGACGGCTTCGTGCAGTCGGCGTTGAAGTTGACCTGCGGCGCCACGCGCGATGGGGGAGGAGGAGCCGGCGGCGCTTCGGGCGCTGCCGGCGCGATCGTCACCGGCGGGGCCGGGGGCGGCGGCACCGTCTGCACGGTGATCGCGGGCGCCGGCGGCGGGTTTTGTATCTGCACTTCCGGCGGCGGCATGAACGACGTCCGTGGTGGTGGCAGCTTCGGCGGCGGTGGCAGTTTATCGGGTGGCGGCGGCGTCGGCGACTAGACCTCTT
>JBIODO010000369.1:0-4338 GCA_044445225.1 Burkholderiales bacterium | reverse complement strand
GCGCAAGGCAGTCGCGCATGCGCTGAACATCGACCTCATCGTGCAGAAGGTGCTGCGCGGCCAGGGCACGCCCACCGGCAGCCTGCTGTCGCCGCAGGTCGACGGCTACGACAAGGACCTCGACAAACGCCTGCCGTTCGACCCCGCACGCGCCCGCGCGCTGCTGGCCGAGGCCGGCTACGCGGGCGGCTTTGGCGTCACGCTCGACTGCGTCAACGTCGGCTACCGGGAGGCGGTGTGCCAGGCCGCCGCGGCGATGCTCACTCAGGTGGGCATCCGCGTGCAGGTGCGCAGCTCGCCGACCAACACCTTTTTTCCGCGGCTGAGCACCGGCAACACCAGCTTCGTGGAGTTCGGCTGGACCGCAGCGCCCGACCCGTGGACCACGCTGAACGGCCTGTTTCGCACCTTCGATGCCAGCGGCATGGGCACTTTCAATGCCGGCCGCTACAGCAACCCGCAGCTCGACGTGCTGATCGACTCGGTGCGCACCGAGCCCGACCTCACCAAGCGCCGCGCCCGCGTCGGCGTGGTGCTGCGCATGCTGCACGACGACGTGGCATACGTCCCGCTGTACCGTCGGCAACTGAACTGGGCGATGAAGAAGAACATCGCGGTGGCGATGTGGCCTAACGACACGATGGAGCTGCGCTGGGTGAAGGTGCGCTGAGCGGCTTGTCGCACCGGCGGCTCAAGGGTCGAGCAGCTTGTCGCGCCGACAGGCACGCCACAACACCAGGTCGTAGGCAATCTTCAGCAAGCCGCAAGCCAGCAAAGGCGCGCTCAACCAGCCGCTGGCGAACAACGCACCGCTCAACGCTGGTGCGAGTGCCGACGCCAAGCTGCGCGGCACCGCGGTGAAGCTCGCCGCGGCCGGGCGCTCGGGTGGCGTGACCACTGCCATCACGTAGGCCGATCGCGTGGGCACGTCCATCTGCGACAGCGCGCTGCGCACCAGCAGAAAAGCGAGCGCGATCGGCAGGCTCGGCGCCAACGCGGCCAGCAGCAGACACACGTTGGCCGGGATGTGCGTGAACACCATCGTGTTGAGCAGGCCGAAGCGCCGCGCCACGGCCGGCGCTGCGAACTGCGACGCGGCGCTGAGCAGGCCGGTCCAGAAGAAGAACGCTCCCGCCTGCGCCAGCGACACGTCGAACCGTTGCAGCAACCACAAGGCGAGCAGCGAGTTGACGACCAGCCCACCGGCAAACGCATCGACGCTGAACAATGCGGCCAGGCGCACGACGATGCCGCGCGACGGCCCCAACGGCGCCGTCGGCGTGGCCGCTGCCTGCACCTGTTGCGGCGCGCGCCGCCGATAGAGCACCCACACGAGCACACCGATCGCCGTGTACGCCAGGAACATCACCCGCATGCCGTCCAGCCGTGACAGCGCGAAATGCCGCTCCAGCGCATCGGGAGCCGCCGCCGCCAGCGCACCGAATGCCGCGCACAGCGCACCGACGACGCTGTAGCGCGCGAACAGCGCGGTGCGCGCGGCACCCGTCGCGCCGGCGGCCAGGCGCGCGTGTTCCAACGGCAGGAACACGCTGACGTCGCCCGAACTCGGATTCAGCGTGCCGACGAAGGCCACGACCAGCAACGGCCAGAACGACGCCAGGCCCGCGAAGCCGACGCCCGTGGCGGCCATCAACACCGCAGCGCCGCTCAGCAAGCGGCCCGAGGCCACGCGATGACCCCAGGCGCCCAACGCCAGTGTGGCCAGTGCCGAGCCCAGCAGGGTGGTGGTCGCCACCACACCGACCTCGAACGTGCCCAGGCCAAGGGCCAACAGATAGGCGGGCAACAGCACCGCCATGGTGCCGTCGGCCAGCGCGCGCAGGCCGCGCGCCGCGAGCACTGTCCACACGGCAGCGTCGGCGCCGGCAGGCAGCAGCCGCGCGGCGATGGTGCCGGTCAGCGGCTCGGCGGCGCGGCGTTCAGGCATCGGCGTGCACGGGTCGCAGCGGCGCCGTCAAGGACCCGCGCGCCCGAATGCAAAGGCGTCGAACAGCGTCACGCTGTCGGCCTTGGTCCACACGCCGGCCTTGCCGGCGCCTTGAATGTGGCTGTCCTTCAAATCGATGTACACCGTGCCGTCGAGCGTCACGCGAATCGATGTGTCCTTGAAGTCCACGCGCAGCGTGTGCCACGCGTCTTTGGCCACCGGCGCATCCTTGTATTCGATGGTGCGTCGCGAGCCGCCGCTGGTGTGGTACAGCGACACGTTGTTCTCCAGCGCGTTGGCGCGCGCCACGTAGTAGTTGTCGCCGTCCTTCCAGCGCCAGACGAGGCCGCCGGCCTGGTCTTCACGGCCCGCCAGTGGTCGAAAGCGCACCTCGACCCACCCATCGGCGAGCGCGATGTCGTCTTTGACGCACCACGGGAACGGCGCGCGCCCCGACTGCTTCAGCACCCGGTGCCCGAGGCCGGCGTCGGACTCGACGGTCCACTTCGGCGCGCCTTTGCCAGTGGCGCCGCAGGTCCAGCCGGTGGGCGGCTGGCCGGGGGCTTGGCTGTCGAACGTCATCGGCTCAGCCTCGCAGCTCATGGCTGCCCACAGCAGCGCGATCCATCCAAACCACTTCATGGCTGACTCCTTGTGCCCGCCCGGCAGATTCACGCGTCATGTCATTGCCCTCCATCGCCCGTCAGCTGTAGGCCTCGGTTTTGCCGCCGATGGCGCGCCAGGCCGCGTGACCGCCAAGCATGTACTTGGCATCGAAGCCGGCGTCGCGCAAGGTCATCGCCGTGCGGCAACCGACGTGAAAGCCATAGACGCAGAACACGACCACCGGCTGCGACTTCGACAGCTCGCCCGCCCACTCGTGCACCCGCTCCGGGTCGCGCCAGGTGGCCCCGGCCATGATGTCCTGCGTGCGCGACACGTAGTGCCGGGGCCGCGCGTCGACGATCTGCACCGGCTCGCCGCGCGCCAGCATCGCGCTCACCTGCTCCACCGTGATGCTGTCGAGGTCGCCGAACTCGGGTTGCGCCAGCGGCCGCGGCGGTGCCACCTGACTGGCGTCCTCGTAGCGCGCCTGCACGGCCTTCCAGTCGATGTTGCGCATGTAGGTGTCGATGTACGCTCGGGCGTTGGCGCCGAAATCGATGTGGTACGCGTGTTCGTACATGTCCAACGCCACGATCGGTATGCCGCCGGCGATGGCCTGGCTGTGCTCGGCCGCATACTGGTTGATCAGGCGGTGGTCGCGCGGCACGTAGGTGAGCAGCACCCAGCCCGAGCCGCCGGCCAGTGCGCCGGCCATCGCCACGAACTCGTGGTACCAGCGGTCCACCGAGCCGAAATCGCGTGCCAGCGCCTGCGCCATCGCGTCGGTGGGCCGGCCCTCGCCGAAGGCCAGGCAGGCGAAGTACAGCTCGTGCAGCAGCGTGGAGTTCAGCTCGACCAGTTCCTCGCGCTTCAGGCCATTCACCACCGACGCGGGCGTCGTCGCGAAGTCCAGCGCCTGGAGGCGCTCGCTGATCGCGTTCAGGCGACGCAGTGCGCCGCCGTAGTTGTTCTCGTAGTGGCTTTCGATCAGCTTCAGCGACAGGCCGTTCAACGTCCACGGACGGCAGTGGATGGGGGTGAGGGCATAACGCATCGGGCACCTCCTGTGACAACGAATGAGAGAAGTCGACCGCGCTGGGCAGTCAGGCCCTCTGCGGCGGCCCGTTGTGCGCCCCGTCCTGGCACGAGCGGCACCACGCGTACAGCGCGTCGTACATCACCAGGCCGTGGCGCAGCATCTCGTGATCGTCGGCATGCACGCGCGACAGGCCGAGCGAGATCGCGTACAGCCCGGCCGATTGCGGCGTCAGGTCCAGGCGCGACGTATCGGCACCGCGCACGATCAGCGCCAGCTGCCGCAGCGCGGCGTCGTCGCCGAGCCGATACTTGTCGACGAAGGCATCGAAGCTGCAGCGCTCGCCGACGTGGCTCATCTCGACACCCGGGATGTCGTACGGTGTGGCCCCGGTGGCCTCGGCGGTGCGCAGCACCTCGTTGGCCGGTACGTACAGGAACTCGGCGTCGCGGTCGACGAAGCGCAGGATCAGCCACGGACAGGCGATGCGGTCGATCTTCGGGCGCTCGCGAGTGACGAATTTCATCGCGTGTCTGCCTTGGGCTCGACGGCGCGGCCGGCCTTCTGCCAGCCGTCGATGCCGCCGCTGAGATAACGCGCGTTCAGCCCGGCGGCGCGCAACCGCAGCGCCGTGGCGCGGCCCACCTCGTGGCCATAGATGCAATACACCACCAGCTCGCGGTCGGTGGGCAACTCGCGCGACCAGGCGTCCACCGCTGCCGGGTCGCACCAGCGCGCGCCGGGGATC
>JBIODO010000368.1:0-4345 GCA_044445225.1 Burkholderiales bacterium | reverse complement strand
TGGCATGCGCCAGTCCCGCGCAGGTTGGCCGGCACGCAGAGGTGCCGGCCAACGTCCGGCTCAGGCCCGCACGCTGATCAGGCTGCCGGGTTGGGTGGCCTCGCCGGCGCGGTCGTCGTCGACGTGCAGCGCGCGCGCCAGAACCTGCAGGAAGGCACCGAGCTGGGCCTGCGTGGCCTCGCGCGTCGCGGCGCCGCGGTGGCCCGCCGAGTGCCGCAACTCGGCAAACGCGACCAACAGCAGCTCTTCGTTGCGCGCGCGCCGTTGTGCGGCCTCTTCGGCGCGCGCCGGCGCCGGCTGCGGCACGGCATCGACTTCGCCAGTGGCTTGATTCAGCGCGCGTGCGAACACGATCAGAGCCCGCTCGAGGACGCTGTCCTGGGCCGCGGTCGCCGCCTGCGGCACCTGCAGCGCGCGCAGCAGCGCGCGCAGCAACGGCGAGCGGCGCACGCTGTCGCAGTCCTGGTCGGTTTCAGGGCGGCCACCGTCGGCTCGCTCGCCGTCGCGCCGGTCGCGTGGGTTGCGCTCGCTGGCCGGCATCGGCGGCGGGGGCGTGCGCGCCGCATCGCGCACGCGGGGAGCGATGCGGTAGGCCTGAGACAACGACAGCAACGACATGCCGCTGTTTCGGCCGTACCGGCGGCGAACTGAGTCACAGAGTGACGCCAGACGTAACCGAGCGCATCTCCGCGTCAGCGCCGCAGCGCCCCCGCCGCCATCACCAGGCCGATCAGCACCGGTTGATGGACCATGTAGAAGCTGAGCGACCAGCGTCCCAGCAGCGCCAGGCCTCGCGCGGCGCGCGGCGCAGCACCTTGCAGCCAGCCGGGCCGGCGTGCCTGCAACCACTGGCCGGCCGCCACGCCCCACAGCATCACGCCCAGCCAGGGCAGCACCGGCACGTAGTCTTCGGTCACCGGCTTGCGTGTCACCAGCCCGATCCAGCGCAGCCACGGGCCGTTGAACACCTCGTCGCGCCACAGCAGCGGCAATGCGATGGCCAGCGCGCCAAGCCACCACAACCACGGCCGCAGCGGCGCCATGCAACGCACGAGGATCAGCATCACCGCGATGCCGTGCAGCACGCCGAATGAAATCCAGCTGTGCGGGAACATCCAGGCCGAGCCGATCGACACCAGCAGCGCGCAGCCGGCGATCTGCGCCCAGCGACGCCAGAAACGTGCCCACGACTGCCCCTGCCCGAGCGCGATGGCCTGCCCGATGCCGGCGCAGAACAGGAACAGCGTGACGATGCACGTGCGCTGCGCGGTCCACAACGGATCGGCGGTGAACTGCTGCCTCGGCGTCAAGAAGCCGAAGTGGTTCAAGTCGAAGCAGAAATGGAACAGCGCCATCCACACGATGGCCACGCCGCGCAGCGCATCCAGGCGCTCGAAGCGGCCACCGGGCCCCGCCGCCGCCATGGCATCGCCAGCGCCGGTGTTCACTCTTTGCCGGGCGGCGAGAGCATCGGCAGCCCGCTGCCCTCGCCCAACAAGCCGACCTTCGAATAGACGCCCAGCTTGTGGCGCGTGTCGGTGATGTCGAGGTTGCGCATCGTCAGCTGGCCGATGCGGTCGGCCGGTGTGAACGCGCCCTCGCCTTTTTCCATCGTCAGCCGCTCGGGCTGGTAGGTGAGGTTCGGGCTTTGCGTATCGAGCAGCGAGTAGTCGTTGCCGCGCCGCAGCTCGAGCGTCACCTCGCCGGTGATTGCGCGCGCCACCCAGCGTTGCGCGGTCTCGCGCAGCATCATGGCTTGGGGGTCGAACCAGCGGCCGTGGTACAGCAGCTTGCCCAGCCGCCGCCCGTTGTTGCGGTACTGCTCGATGGTGTCTTCGTTGTGGATGCCGGTGACCAGCCGCTCGTAGGCGATGTGCAGCAACGCCATCGCCGGTGCCTCGTAGATGCCGCGGCTCTTGGCCTCGATGATGCGGTTCTCGATCTGGTCGCACATGCCCAGGCCGTGGCGCCCGCCGATGCGGTTGGCCTCCTCGAACAATGCGACGGCCGATGCGAACGTGCGGCCGTTGAGTGCGACGGGCTGACCTTCTTCGAACCGCACGCTCACGGTCTCGGCCTTCACCGCAACCTCGTCGCGCCAGAACGCCACGCCCATGATCGGATTGACGATCGAGATGCCTTGGTTCAGAAACTCCAGATCCTTGGCCTCATGCGTGGCGCCGAGCATGTTGCTGTCGGTGGAATACGCCTTCTCGACGCTCATCTTGTAGTCGAAGCCGTTGGCGATGAGGTACTCGCTCATTTCCTTGCGGCCGCCCAGCTCGTCGATGAAAAGCTGATCGAGCCACGGCTTGTAGATCTTCAGGTTCGGGTTGGCGAGCAACCCGTAGCGGTAGAAGCGCTCGATGTCGTTGCCCTTGTAGGTGCTGCCATCGCCCCAGATGTTGACGCCGTCGTCGCGCATCGCCACCACGAGGGCCGTGCCGGTGACAGCGCGGCCGAGCGGCGTGGTGTTGAAATAGGTGGCACCGCCGGTGCTGATGTGGAACGCGCTGCACTGAATCGCCGCGATGCCTTCGCTCACCAGTTGCGGCCGGCAATCGACCAGGCGCGCGAGTTCGGCGCCATAGGCCTTGGCTTTGCGCGGGATGTCGTTGTAGTCGGTCTCATCGGGCTGGCCGAGGTTGGCGGTGTACGCACAAGGGATCGCGCCCTTGGCGCGCATCCAGTGCACGGCGGCCGAGGTGTCGAGCCCACCGGAAAACGCGATGCCGACGCGCTGGCCGGCCGGCAGGGATTGCAGAATCGTGGCGGTCATGAGGGCTCCAGGCGCCCGGGTTGCACAGCCGTGCTCCGACGCAGTAGCGATGCTACGTGATCACGGGCGGCGGCCCGCCACGCGCGCTACAAGGCGTCCAGCGCGACGCGCAGCAGCGCGCGGTAGTCGTCGAACTCCTGCAGGTCGTTGTGCCCGGCACCTTTGACACGGTGCAGGCGCGCACGCGGATTGAACTCGAGCAGCGCGTCGCTGTGCTGCGGCGCGATCAGCGTGTCGCGATCGCCATGCACCAGCAGCACCGGCGTGCGCAACTGACCGACCGCGGCGCCCGTATCCAGCGGGTAGCGCAGCAGCGCAGCAGGTACCCAAGGGTAGTGCTCGGCCGCCAGCGCGCGCATGCTCGCGTACGGCGACACCAGCACCGTGAGGTCCGGCTGCACCGACACGGCGAGGTAGGCGACCAAACCGCTGCCCAGCGAACGCCCGAGCAACACGCGCTTGCGGCCGGCGTAGGCCGGCGCGACGGCGTCCCATGCGGCGTGCACGTCAGCGTGCAATTGCGCTTCGCTCTCGATGCGCCCTGCACTCTTGCCGTAGCCACGGTAGTCGATCATGAACAGATCGAAGTTGGCGCGCCGATAGAAATCGACGTCGTCGAACCAGCTCTCCAGATTGCCCGCATTGCCGTGCAGGAAGAACACCAAGCCACGCGGCGCCGGCAGTTGCAGGTGCAACGCGTGCAGTCGGGCGCCGGGCACGTCGATGGTCCGTTCGTGGACGTCGGATCCGAACTCGAACCGATGGTCCGGCGGCAGCGGCTGCGGCATGAACAACAACCGCTCCTGGCCCCACCACAGCGCGACGAGCAGCGCCAGGTACAAGCCCACCGCAGCGATGAACCACGTCATTGACGCACGCAAGAGCCGCCGCACCGTGCCCAAGGCCACCTGGGGATCTGGTGCGCACATGGCCAGCAGCGTACGCCAAGCAGCGCTGGTGCACGCCGGCGCCGGATCAGGGCACGGCCCCAACGGCCCGGTTCAGCGCGGCGCCGAACGCATCCACGCGCTGCCAATCGGTGAACTCCACCACCGTGCCGGGCGCCGTGGGGCCGCGCGTCAGCAGCATGATGAATCGAATGATCAGACGATCGCAGGCACCGTAGCGCGGGTAGTCCAGCTTGCCGGCGAACACCTCCACCAGGCGTGGCCGCCAGGCCACGCCACGCAGGAACTTGCGCGCGTAGGGGTTCGTCTCGGGTGAATCCTTGCCGGGCTTGCGGGCCACGATGTTGACGCTGAAGTAGGCGCTGGGCATCGCGTTGAGCGTGTCCGCATGCCGATTGGCGTAGTCGATGACGCGGCGGTCGGTCTGGCCGTAGCGGATGCGAGCGCCGATGACCACCAGCCCGAAATCGCGTGGCACGACCGACTGCGCGTCTTCGATCATCACCAGCGACACGCCATGGCCGGAGTCTTGCAACTGGGCACGCAGCCGCCCGCAGATCTTGCGCGTGTGGCCATCGGTCGATGAACACAGGATCAGGACGCGCGCCATCGAACGCCACTTGCATCGCGTTGCCGCGCCGGCGCACCGCAACGCGCT